>JAILNQ010000089.1 GCA_024691425.1 Lachnospiraceae bacterium | reverse complement strand
GATTCATGGAACTGGCAGAGCCACAACCCGGAGGGATATTAAAGACGGTAGCTTATGCGTAAACTTCTGAAATATCTTGACGGATATAAAAAAGAGTGCGTTCTCGCACCTCTCTTCAAAATGCTCGAGGCCGTATTCGAGCTTACGGTCCCGCTCGTCATATCGCACATGATCGACAGCGGGATAGGAAATGGGGCGGCTCCTGTCATAAGGAACTGCTTCCTCATTCTGCTCGCGCTCGGTCTGCTCGGGCTTATAGTATCATGCACGGCACAGTTTTTCGCGGCGAAGGCGGCTACCGGCTTCTCTAAAGGTCTGCGCCACGATCTTTTCGAGCATATTCTTTCATTCGGTTTCCCGCAGATAGACAGATGCACAACGTCCACGATGATCACAAGGATGACCGTGGATGTTAACGTGCTGCAGAACGGAGTCAACATGTTCCTGCGGCTTTTCCTGCGTTCGCCTTTCATCGTTGCGGGAGCGATGATCATGGCTTTTACGATCGATGTCAAGAGCGCTATGATTTTCGTTCTTGTAATAGCGGCACTTGCCGTAACAGTGACCGTGATAATGAGAACTAACATTCCGCTTCTGAAGAAGGCGCAGAAAAAGCTCGACGAGCTGCTGCGGCTCGTTCGGGAGAATCTTTCGGGCGCCAGGGTTATAAGGGCATTTACGCTCGAGGATGAGCAGATCGCTGATTTTAAAACGGCGAATGATGAGCTTACCGGCATGCAGCTTCTGGCAGGCCGCATTTCTTCGCTTCTTAATCCCCTGACATATGTTCTCGTCAATCTCGGAATAGTAGCGCTTATATTCACAGGTTCTCGTCAGGTAAGCATCGGAGCGCTCTCGACAGGCGCAGTTGTTGCACTATATAACTACATGTCCCAGATACTGCTCGAACTCATCAAGTTCGCTAATCTTATCGTCACGATGAACAGAACGTTCGCGTCTGCGATAAGAGTGAATGAGATGTTCGAAGTTACGGCCGATGACTTCAGCACAGCTGTTGCTGCGCCTGATAATGAAGGCGATGCTCCGGCCGCGGAATTTAGTGATGTTTCCCTTAAGTATCATGAAAATGCGGATGATGCCATAAGCAATATCTCCTTTAAGATAATGAAAGGTCAGACGTTCGGCATCATAGGCGGAACGGGTGCCGGAAAATCAACCGTTGCGCACATCCTTTCCGGGTTCTACAAAGCTACCGGGGGCAAGGTGCTGATCAGCGGAAAGGACATCAATGACATAGACAGAAAACTGCTCGGAAAGCATGTCGGGATAGTAATGCAGTCGGCAGTTCTATTCGCAGGTACGATAAGAGAGAACTTAAGATGGGGTAATCCCTCGGCAACCGATGAAGAGATAATGGATGCTGTAAAAACTGCAGTATGCACAGAAGTCGTCGAGGAGAAGGGCGGCCTTGATGCGATTATCGAAGCCGGAGGAAAGAACCTTTCTGGCGGACAGCGTCAGAGACTTTCGATAGCAAGGGTGCTTGTCGGCAAGCCCGAGATACTCATACTTGATGATTCTGCTTCCGCGCTCGACTACATGACGGATCTGAAGCTGAGGAATAACATAGCCGAGCTTTCATATCATCCGACTGTGATCATCATAGCGCAGAGGACTGTGTCTGTAAGCGGATGCGAAAATATTCTGGTGCTCGATGACGGAGAGATGGCAGGGCTCGGTACTCACGAGGAGCTTCTTAAATCTTCTGATGTTTACAGGGAAATATACGAGTCCCAGTACGGAAAGGAGGAAGGCTGATGGCAATGGACATTTCAGGCTTCCTGCCTAAAGGAAACATTAACGCCGATAAGGATGCTCTTGCTAAAAAGGGTAGGAAGAAGACTGTAAAGAGAGTCATAAGTTTTCTTGCGAAGTATCGCTTGAGGATACTGATATCGCTCGTTCTTGCATTCCTTTCTGTAGTCTGCACGCTGCTCGTGCCTATATGTGTCGGAGCTGCTATCGACAGCATCGGAAGTGACGGGGGCGCAGTTTTTAAAAATCTCGTTGCAGCTGCAGTACTGGCATTGTTTGTGGGTTTATCGCAGTTCCTTATGAATATCTTCAACAATTCAGTAAGCTACGGGACCGTGAAGGATATAAGGAACGAGGTGATGAAGAAGATCGAGCGCCTACCGCTCGGATATATTGACACGCATCAGCAGGGAGATATCGTGAGCCGTGTCGTTGCGGATGCGGATCAGTTCGCGGAAGGGCTTCTGCTCGGATTCACTCAGGCATTCACCGGGATCATGACTATCGCGGGAACGCTGTTCTTCATGCTTTCCATGAACGTGCTTATAACCGCTGCGGTCGTGCTGATAACTCCGCTTTCGATCTTCATCGCAAGATTCATATCGTCAAGAACATATTCGATGTTCAGAAAACAGAGCATTGAGAGAGGTGCGCAGACAGCCCTCATAGATGAGATGATAGGTAATGAGAAAGTAGTCAAGGCTTTCTCTAAAGAAGATGATGTCCTAAAAAGATTCGATGAGATAAACGACAGACTATCTTCATCATCTCTTCGGGCGATATTCTTCTCATCACTTACAAATCCCGCAACACGTTTCGTCAATGCGGTCTGTTATGCTGTCGTCGCGCTCTGCGGAGCTATGTTCTGCATAGGAAGATGGGATATGGGAGAGGCTGTTACTGTAGGTACGCTCACTGTATTCCTGTCTTATGCGAATCAGTACACGAAGCCGTTCAATGAGATATCATCCGTAATATCCGAACTGCAGAATGCGCTCGCATGTGCGGCGAGGGTTTTCGAGATAATGGATGAGCAGGCCGAGACGGAAGACGATGATGCAATATCTCTTTCAGAATGTGAAGGAAAGGTTTCGGCTGAGTCTGTCAGCTTTTCGTATGATCCTGAGAAGGAGCTCATAAAAGACCTCAGCATAAACGTTGAACCTGGACAGAGAGTCGCGATCGTCGGTCCGACAGGATGCGGCAAGACAACGGTGATCAATCTTCTGATGAGGTTCTATGATCCGCTCGGCGGAAAGATCAGCGTTGACGGAAAGGACATAAAGGGCTTAACGAGAAGCAGCCTGCGCAGGTCATACGGAATGGTTCTTCAGGATACATGGCTGAAGAGCGGGACGATTATGGAAAATCTTGCTCTTGCGAAAAAAGATGCGACGCGCGAGGAGATAATAGCAGCCGCAAAAGAGAGCCACGCGCATGCATTCATCCGAAGGCTTGAAAATGGCTATGATACCGTTATCGGAGAAGACGGCGGAGGACTTTCGAACGGACAGAAGCAGCTGCTATGCATCACGAGGGTTATGCTTAACATCCCGCCGATGCTGATACTTGATGAGGCAACAAGCTCGATAGATACGAGGACCGAGCTCAAGATAGGGAGCGCTTTCGAAAAGCTCATGAAAGGCAGGACGAGTTTCATCGTTGCACACAGGTTGTCGACGATAAGAAACGCCGATCTTATCCTCGTTATGAAGAACGGTCAGATCATCGAGAAGGGAAACCATGAAAGCCTTATGAAGGAAGGCGGATTCTATAAAGAACTGTATGACGCCGGAATGAGCGGCGCTTCTTAGGAAAGAGGACAGGGTATGCAGACCAGTTGTGAGACTTGCGCAAACTTTGTATATGACGAGGAATTCGACGAATACTATTGCCAGATTGACCTTGATGAAGATGAGTATGGAAGGTTCGTTCATGACAGCAGTTATAAGTGTCCGTATTATAAGTTCGATAATGAGTATGAGGTCGTATGGAAGCAGATATAAAAGTATATGACAGCGTTTCCAGCACGAACACGGTTCTATCTGAGCTTGCCGCAAAAGGCGCTGGCGAAGGAACCTGCGTCATAGCATCAAGCCAGAGTGCCGGCCAGGGCAGGAGCGGAAGGACTTTCTATTCACCTTCTGGCGGGAATCTTTATATGAGTCTTCTGCTGCGTCCTTACGATATTGAGTGCAGCATGATAACAGTTACCGCCGCAGTCGCTGTGGTTAAGGCGATAAAGAACGTCCTCGGACTGGATGCAGGGATCAAATGGGTTAACGACATCATTTTCAAAGGGAGGAAGGTATGCGGCATAATAGCGACCGCTCATTCTCTCGGCAGCGAGGATATGCATGTGATTCTCGGTATAGGGATGAATATATTTGATGCCGCTGACGTTCCTGAGGATATAAGAGAGAGCTATGGAAGCCTGATGGGAAAGAAGTGCGATATTTCGCCCAAAGAACAGAAAAAGCTCTCCCTTCGCCTTGCAAAAGAGATCATCAGGGAGTTTGCAGTACGGTATGAAAATCCTGTCGGACTTTCCGTTGTCGATGAATACAGAAGATTCTGCACAGTGATCGGAAAGAAGGTCATATATTTTAGCGGTGTTACAGAAAAGGAAGGATATGTTCTCGGCATCGATGATGACGGAGGAATAATAATAGAGACTGACGGAGAAACTGAATCATACAGGGACGGGGAGATAAGAATCAAGCCGGAACAAGCAATCTTGCACAAATAATGACTGAAGTTTATAATAAATCGTTGTTCTGATAAAGGATTGAGCGCTTTATGGATAAAAGACTGTTTGAGGACGGCGACCGCATAGATGAGGATTCGTGCATTTCGATATATGACGGAAGCTATGATTTTTACCGTGCGGTTCTTGAAACGTTCGCAAGAGAGATAACAAAGGATATAGACGAGATATCGCGCTCTTTTGAGGCAGAAGACCGGGATGCCTACAGGATTCTCGTTCATGGCCTCAAAGGCTCAGGTGCGTCAGTAGGCGCAACAGATATCGTCAAGCTCGCGACCGAGTCGGATGAGCTTTTGAAAAAGGAAAAATGGGAAGACGCTAAAGTTTATCATGCCCCGATCATGAAAGAACTTGAAAGGCTTTCCAAGCTCATATCTGAAAGACTGAAGTAGAAAAATCTGCGAAAAGATATATAAGGAGAAAGACATATGAGCATTATCATACCTGACGGGTACCGCAGTCCGTCATCAACGAAGGAAACCGAAATAGCGATCAAGGAAGTCAAGGACTGCTTTGAGAGAGCGCTTGCAAAAGAACTGAATCTGACGCGTGTTTCTGCACCTCTTTTCGTAAAGCCCGAATCAGGACTCAACGATAATCTGAACGGTGTTGAGAGACCGGTAAAGTTCGGGATCAAGGAACAGAACGATGCGGAAGTTGAGATAGTGCATTCGCTTGCTAAGTGGAAGAGAAAGGCGCTCGGGGAATACGGATTCAAAAACGGCGAGGGTCTTTATACGGATATGACGGCGATCCGCCGCGACGAGGATACCGATAATCTTCATTCACTCTATGTCGACCAATGGGACTGGGAGATCATCATAAGCAAGAAGGACAGGAACGTAAAGACGCTCAAGTCCGTTGTAAAGAAAGTATACGAAGCAATAAGGAACACTGAGGTGTTCATCAATTCAAGACATCCGGAGATCAAGTGCATCCTTCCGGATACGATAAAATTCGTAACGACTCAGGAGCTTCTTGACAGATGGCCCGACAAGACTCCGAAGGAGAGGGAGAATGCAGCTGCAAAAGAGTATGGCGCTATGTTCCTCATGCAGATCGGCGGAAAGCTTTCAGACGGAAAGCCTCATGACGGCAGGGCTCCGGACTATGATGACTGGTCGCTGAACGGAGATATCATTGTTTACTATCCTGTTCTTGATATGGCGTTTGAAATTTCATCGATGGGAATAAGAGTCGATGAGGAATCCCTGATGTCGCAGCTGAAGGAAAGAAAGTGCACAGGGCGTGCAAAGCTTCCTTTCCACAAGGCAATACTTGAAGGAAAGCTCCCATATACATGCGGCGGCGGAATCGGACAGTCAAGGATATGCATGTTCTTCCTGCGCCGTGCCCATATCGGCGAAGTCCAGAGCTCGGTATGGCTTGACGAAGACAGAAAGAAAGCCGAAAAGGCAGGCATAATTCTGCTGTAGGGCTTGGATATCCGTATATTTTTGTAGTGTTATCTTGCACTTGCGAGGAGAATCATATGAAACAGTTTACTTCTAAAGAATTAAGGACTACCTGGAAGGAATTTTATAAGGAAAGAGGACATGTTGATGTCGGAGCCGTTTCGCTCGTATCGGACGGTTCGACAGGCGTTATGTTCAACGTGGCCGGAATGCAGCCGCTCATGCCTTATCTTCTCGGACAGAAGCATCCTCTCGGAACGAGGCTCTGCAACGTTCAGGGATGTGTAAGGACGAACGATATCGATTCGGTCGGTGACAGGTCGCATGTGACTTTCTTCGAGATGATGGGAAGCTGGAGCCTCGGAGATTACTTCAAGGAAGAAAGGTGCAAATGGAGCTATGAGCTTCTGACTGAGGTGTTCGGATTTGATAAGGAGCATCTTGCCGCTACAGTTTTTGCAGGCGACGAGAATGCACCGAGGGATGAAGAAGGAGCGAAGTGCCGTATAGATTCGGGTTTCCTGCCTGAGAACATTTACTATCTTCCTGCTGAGGATAACTGGTGGGGGCTTGAATACGGACCTTGCGGACCCGATTCCGAGATGTTCTATATAGCTGATGTTCCTGACTGCGGAGAAAACTGCGGTCCCGGTTGCTCTTGCGGGAAATATACCGAGCTCGGCAATGATGTTTTCATGCAGTATGAGAAGCATAAGGACGGACATCTTACGCCGCTTGCGAAGAAGAACGTTGACACGGGCTGGGGACTCGAGAGGATACTCGCTTTCCTTAACGGCACGAAGGACGTTTATAAGACGGATCTGTTCGTGCCCGTGGTCGCATACATAGAGAAGAGATCAGGCATAAAATATGATGAGGACGACAGGACACGCTCGATGAGAGTGCTCGCAGACCATCTGCGCACGTCCGTCATGCTGATGGGTGATGAGGCAAGACTTGCTCCCGCGAACACGGGAGCCGGTTATGTCTTGAGAAGACTTATAAGACGCGCGGTGCGCCATGGACGCATACTTGCGCTTACGACAGAAGATCTTCTCGAGATCGCAAAGATCTACATCGATGACGTATATTCCGAAAGCTTTGCAAATCTTGCCGCGAACAGGAATTATGTGCTCGATGAGCTGAAAAAGGAAATCGACAGATTCACCGCAACGCTCGAGAACGGAATGAAGGAATTCCGCAAGATAACCGACCAGAATTCTTCCAAGACGATAACAGGTGCCGATGCATTCTACCTGTATGATACTTTCGGCTTCCCGTTAGAGCTTACTGTTGAGATGGCCGAAGAGTCCGGAATGAGCGTTGATGAGGAAGGCTTCGCGGCCTGCATGGAAGAGCAGAAGCAGAAGGCAAGGGAAAATGCAAGCTTCGCTATAAAGTCAGCCGCAGGCGATGCTTTCGCTGAACTCGATGATTCAATAACGACTGAGTTCACCGGCTACGAGAAGATTGAAAATACAGGAAAGGTTCTCGCTATCGCAACTGATTCTCTGACCGACAGCGTACAGGCCGGATGCGACTGCACTATAGTGACTGACAGGACACCGTTCTATGCAACAATGGGAGGACAGAAGGGAGACTTCGGTGTAATTACAGGTAACGGCAGTTTTACTGTAAAAGAGACCGTAAAACTTGAGGGCGGAAGAGTCGGACATGTAGGCACGCTTGAATCAGGAACTATAAAGGTCGGCGATACGGTCACCTTATCAGTTGATGCAAATAACCGCACTAGCACATGCAGGAACCATTCGGCAACTCACCTTCTTCAGAAGGCACTTCAGACTGTGCTCGGCGACGAAGTAAGACAGCAGGGATCGTATCAGGACGGCGACAGGACGAGATTCGATTTCTCATTCTCAAGAGCTATGACGAGCGAAGAGATATCATCCGTCGAGGATCTCGTGAACGAGAAGATCATCGAGGATCTTCCGGTCGTTACCGACGTCATGTCGATAGATGAGGCGAAAAAATCAGGCGCCATGGCACTTTTCGGTGAAAAGTACGGTGATGTCGTAAGAGTCGTTAAGATGGGAGATTTCTCAAAGGAGCTGTGCGGCGGAACTCATGTGGCTTCTACAGGTAACATACACTGCTTCAAGATCCTGTCTGAAGGCGGCATTGCGGCGGGCATCAGAAGAGTTGAAGGAATAACCGGTCCGGCCGTTATCGCTCACTATAAGAAGATAGAAAAGGATCTTGAGGAAGCGGCTGCCGCCGTAAAATCAAACCCTGCCTCACTTGTTGACAGGCTTACGAAAATGACGGCAGAGATCAAGGCGCTTTCATCAGAGCTTGAATCAATGAAGGCAAAGGCTGCAAAGGAAGCCGTCGGTGACGTATCGGATAAAGTTACTGACGTCAAGGGCGTCAAGCTCATCGCCATGTCAGTTCCTTCTGTTGATATGAACGGGCTTCGTGATCTTGCGGATCAGATGAAGGAAAAATATCCTGACGGTGTATCCGTTCTGTGCTCGGAAAATGACGGAAAAGTCAATCTCGTTGTCATGGCAGGTGACGAAGCCGTCGGTAAAGGAGCCCATGCAGGCAACCTTATCAAGAAGCTTGCTCCGCTTGTAGGCGGTGGCGGCGGCGGACGTCCCAATATGGCTCAGGCAGGCGGAAAGAATCCCGCCGGAATAGGCGAACTTCTGTCTTCGGCAGAAGGAATGCTTGCCGAAATGCTTTAATTCATATTTTTTCTTGACTAATACATGAGTTATGCGTATAATTCAGTCAGTGCTTTTTTAGGAACCCACGGGTCAGCACAATCTATGACTTGAGGGGAGGTTTGGAAGATGGCAGAAGTAATCGTTAAAGAAAATGAAAGCTTAGACAGTGCGCTGCGCAGGTTTAAGAGAAGCTGTGCCAAGGCGGGGATCCAGCAGGAGATCCGTAAGAGAGAGCATTACGAGAAGCCCAGCGTAAAGCGTAAGAAGAAATCTGAAGCTGCCAGAAAAAGAAAGTATAACTGATGATTCTAAGCTCCCGGAAACGAAAAGTTCCGGGAGTTTTTCTGTATTTTGGTCCATCGGGCCGTCTTTTGAAATTTCCGCTTTTTTTATTCCGTATGACGTGTTATAATACCATATGTTGTATAAGAGGAAGAGTGCGCAACAAAATATTGCAGAGGGCTTGCATTGATCTATATAATAATACCGGCTCTGCTCATCGTTATCGGCATTTTCGTTTATAAGGAAAGCAGCGGTTACAGAACATCTGAATACGTGCTTCATACCGATAAGGAAATTCCCGGAACAGTAAGGTTCGTGATGCTGAGCGATCTGCATGATACCGACGTTACGCATGATAAAAACGCAAAGCTCTTCGAATCGGTTGCTGCCGCAGAACCTGATTTTGTCATTCTGTCAGGAGATATGGTGACGAGCTATACCGAGAAGAAGGTGAGAGATTCCGCGGCTTTTGATCTTATGAGTAAGCTTTCCGGAAGATATAAGGTTTATTACGGACTCGGCAACCATGAGCAGCGCATACGCGAAGATGAAAGGCGCTTCCCCGGGAAATACAGCGAGTACGAAAGCTTTGTTAAAGGTCTCGGGATCGAGATACTCTCGGACACTTATACTGACATAGCAGATAAGAACATCAGAATATACGGCTACGATATTCCGATGGAATTCTATAAAAGAGGAGTACGGAAACGGATTCCGGAGGGCCTTATTGAGCAGACACTCGGAGCTGTTGATGAAAGAAAGTACAATATCCTTCTGGCGCATACGCCCGATCATTTTGAGGAATACTCCGAGTATGCTCCCGATCTTGTGCTTTCGGGGCATCTTCATGGCGGTATAATCGGTTTTCCCGGTATCGGAGGGCTGATTTCGCCGCAGCTGTCGCTCTTTCCGGAACATGCGGCAGGGCATTTTCATAAAGGGAAAACAGACCTTGTAGTAAGCCGCGGCATCGGATGGCATTCGATTCCGATAAGGATATTCAATAAAGCAGAGATAGTGGTCATAACGATCACGCAGGAAAGCAGGGGAAATACAGATGGCAATCAATGTTAAGCTTGAGAAATTTGAAGGACCGCTCGACCTTCTCCTTCATCTGATCGACAAGAACAAAGTGGATATATATGATATCCCTATCGCTCTTATTACCGATCAGTATCTTGATTATCTTAAGCAGATGGATACCGAGGACCTGAACGTCATGAGCGAATTCATCGTTATGGCGGCAACTCTCCTCGATATAAAGGCAAGGATGCTGCTTCCGGCCGAGGTCAACGAAGAGGGTGAGGAAGAGGATCCGAGAGCAGAGCTCGTCGAGAAGCTCATCGAATACAAGATGTACAAATACATGTCGTTCGAGCTTAAGGACAGGCAGATAGATGCGGTAAGGAACGTATACAAGGCTCCGACGATCCCGAAGGAAGTTCTTGAATATGTCGAGCCGATCGATTATGAAAAGCTGATCGGTGACTTAGACCTTACTAAGCTCAATCAGATATTCCAGTCAGTCGTCAGGAAGCAGAAGGACAAGATCGATCCGATAAGAAGCGGATTCGGCAAGATCGAAAAGGATGAGATAAATCTTGAAGAGAAGCAGCTGTACATCGAGATGTATGTCAGGGCTCACAAGAAGTTCTCGTTCCGTGCGCTTCTTGAAGCGCAGCCGACAAAGATGGAAATAGTCGTCACCTTCCTTGTTGTGCTTGAGATGATGAAAGTCGGCAAGATAAAGATCGTCCAGGAGAATCTTTTCGACGACATAATGATCACGTCGCTCGCGGCATAAATGTGTTACGAAGGAATTACGGATGAAAAAGGATTTTGAGGAATCATTCAAAGAGAATATAGATGAGATGGATATCGCAGAGCCCTCCGAGGAAAAGGCTGAAGAGGTAAAGAAGGCAGAGCATCCCCTGGCCGCGATTTCAGCGATACTTTTCGCAATGGGAGATTCGGTCGAGATAAAGAAGCTTTCCGAGGCCATCGGATACAGTGAAGATGAGTCCCGCGCCTTCATAAAACAGATGAAGGAACTGTATGAAAAGAATGATGACATCGGCTTTACCATAGTCGAGCTTGATGAGAGCGTTCAGATGTGCTCTAAGACCGAGATGTACGAATATCTTATCAAAGTCGCGAGGATTCCGAAGAACATGCATCTTTCGGACACGGCGCTCGAGACGCTTTCGATCATCGCCTATAAGCAGCCGGTGACAAGAGCGGAGATAGAGAAGATAAGAGGCGTATCCTGTGACCATCCGATCAACCGTCTTCTCGAGTTCGGACTCATCACGGAGCTCGGCAGGCTCAATGCTCCTGGACGGCCGCTGCTGTTCGGAACGACTGAAGAATTCCTGCGTTCTTTCGGCGTAAAATCGATCGATGATCTCCCCGATATTTCGCCTGACAGGCTCGAGGAGTTCAAGAAAGAAGCAGCCGAGGAAATAGCGGTAAAAGTGGACATTTAACATCGGGGCCTTCGGGTCCCTTTTTTTATATGCTTTTTTTGCAATTACTTCTTTGAAAAATTCCTTTCCTATGTTAAAATAACAAAAGTGTCTATTTACGGGTTTTCAATATATTTTATATGGAGGTTTTGCAATGAGTAATTCTTCACTTGCAGGCAAACGTATTGATAGTTTGCTTGATGAAAACAGTTTCGTTGAAATCGGCGCAGGAGTAAGTGCCCGTTCCACCGATTTTAACATGGAACCGAAGGAAGCAGTTGCTGACGGCGTTGTAACAGGCTACGGTCTCATTGACGGCAGGCTTGTTTACGTTTACAGTCAGGATCCTGCAGTACTCGGCGGTTCCGTCGGCGAGATGCATGCGAAGAAGATCGTCAATCTTTACAATCTCGCTCTCAAGGTCGGGGCGCCCGTCATCGGCCTTATCGATTCCGCAGGACTTCGTCTTAATGAAGCAACAGATGCTCTTTCCGCATTCGGAAGGATCTACAAGGCTCAGACGATCGCGAGCGGTGTCATTCCCCAGATCACTGCCATATTCGGTAAGTGCGGCGGAGGACTTTCACTTTTTGCGGGACTTACGGATTTTACCATCATGGAAGGCAAGGCAAAGCTTTTTGTCAATTCCCCGAATGCACTTTCAGGAAACTATGAGGAGAAGAATGATACTTCTTCGGCGGCTTTCCAGGCGGATGAAGCAGGAAATGCAGATCTTGTTTCTTCAGAGGACGAGATCTACGGTGAGATCAGAAGTCTTATATCATTGCTCCCTTCAAACAATGATGAGTTCGGCGCTGACAGCGAGTGCACAGACGACCTGAACCGCGCCGTTAATGATATCAGCGGATGCACCGGTGATACTGCAATAGCTCTTTCAATGATAGCCGACGATAATTCTTATTTCGAAATGAAACAGAATTACGGCAAGGAGATCACAACGGGATTCATCAGGCTCAACGGACAGACAGTCGGTTGCGTAGCTAACAGAAGCGAATCCTATGATGATGAGAACAATAAGGTCTGGGAATCGGATCCCGTTCTTACAGCCGATGCTGTATCTAAAGCGGCCGATTTCGTTAATTTCTGTGATTCATTCGATATTCCGGTTCTTACACTTACAAATGTTGACGGATTCGCAGCAGATATCGAATCCGAGAAGAAGATAGCAGCTTCGGCTTCTAAGCTTGCATTTGCTTTCGCGAATGCGACTGTTGCCAAAGTTAACGTTATCATCGGCAAGGCATTCGGAACATCGGGAATCGTTATGAATTCCAAGCCGCTCGGCGCTGACTTTACGATCGCATGGTCAAGCGCAAAGATCGGCATGATGGATGCCAAGCTTGCAGCTAAGGTCATCTATGACGGAAAAGGCACGGATGAGATCGACGCAGGTGCGAAGAAGTATGAAGAACTTCAGAACAGCGTTGATTCAGCCGCAAGACGCGGATATGTAGACCAGGTCATCGAAGCAGGTGACACGAGAAAGTATGTTATCGGCGCATTTGAAATGCTTTATACGAAAAGAGAGGACAGACCTTTCAAGAAGCACGGAACTGTCTAGAAAGGAAAGGGATACGTAATATGAAGAAAATCGGATCATTATTATGTTTTCTTGCCTGCCTGTTCTGTCTTACCGCATGCAACGTGGAAACGAAGAAGACTCTGGATCCCGATGTCGCTACAACGCTTGAACAGACAACGAGCAGTCTTGTGACTCAGTTCCTTGCAGTGCTCGATGATGAACAGGCGGCCGAGATTTCCGCACAGGGCGCCGAATATCTTGAATATGTCATTCAGAATTATTTCGGAGTCAAAGCAAACGGAAACGGCATGGTCAATGCGCTCAATTCCTGGAACAGCGCTAAGCCCGACATGGGTGAGTTCGTTTCGATAACCGGAATGAATGCGGATTATGACGATACAGGAAGAAACATAATCGTTACTCTTGATGTTGTGGGCAGCCGTAAGACGGCCCAGATCGAGGCGATCTACAAGGACGACCTTTATAAAACACTTAATTCGCTGACTACGAATATCAACTGGACCTTCGGCGAAAAGATGGAAAAGGCCGGACTTAATACTCTGCTCGGAATGGGCACGGTATTCATTGTGCTTATCATCATTTCAGTGATAATAAGCCTGTTCAATCTTATTCCGATCATCCAGTCGAAATTCGCCAGGAACAAGGTTGATGTTAAAGCTGAGGCGGTTGATAACACGATCGCTCAGATAGTTGAAAAAGAAGAACAGGAAGATGATCTTGAGATCGTCGCCGTAATTACGGCAGCGATCGCCGCGGCATCCGGCTCGCAGCCGCGAAGCGGGTCATCTGACGGTTTTGTTGTCAGAAGTATTGTCAGAAGAAAAAACAGTGTGTGGAACAGGTAGGAGGATTGATCATGAAAAACTATACAATTACCGTTAATGGAAACGTATATGACGTAACAGTTGAAGAAGGAACAGGTTCAGCAGCACCTGTGGCAGCTGCTCCTAAGGCAGCTCCGAAGGCTGCACCCGCACCCGCTCCCGCTAAGGCGGCATCTGCAGGAGCAGGTTCAGTAAGAATCGAAGCAGGAGCAGCAGGTAAGGTATTCAAGATCGTTGCCGATGTAGGCGCATCCGTTAAAGCCGGTGACGCAGTTGTCATCATCGAGGCTATGAAGATGGAGATTCCCGTTGTTGCACCTTCAGACGGAACAGTAGCAAGCATTGACTGTGCAGTGGGTGATCCCTGTGCGGCAGGCCAGCTTCTTGCAACACTTAACTGAATGCGAATCAATGAATCTGTGGAGGTCATAAAATGGCATATGTAGCAAATACATTTGGAAATCTGCTGCATCAGACGGCATTCCTCGGGCTCAGCTGGGGAAACTATCTGATGATCGCGGTTGCGTGCGGATTTCTGTATCTGGCAATAGCGAAGGGGTTTGAACCGCTTCTGCTTACTCCCATTGCATTCGGTATGCTGCTCGTAAATATCTATCCTGACATCATGCTCAAGATAGAAGAGGCGGCGAACGGAACGGGAGGCCTTCTGTATTATTTCTATAAACTTGACGAATGGGCTATACTTCCGTCGCTCATATTCATGGGTGTCGGTGCCATGACGGACTTCGGTCCGCTCATCGCAAATCCGAAGAGCTTCCTGCTCGGCGCGGCAGCTCAGTTCGGTATTTATGCGGCATACTTCATGGCTATAGCGATGGGCTTCAACGATAAAGCCGCTGCGGCGATAGCTATCATCGGCGGTGCTGACGGCCCTACATCCATATTCCTTGCAAGTAAGCTCGGACAGACTGCTCTGCTAGGTCCGATCGCGGTCGCGGCGTATTCGTACATGTCGCTGGTCCCGATCATCCAGCCGCCCATCATGAAGCTGCTCACGACCGAAAAGGAACGTAAGATCAAGATGGAACAGCTCCGTCCGGTTTCGAAGCTTGAAAGGATACTGTTCCCTATAATAGTTACTATAGTTGTCTGCATGATTCTTCCGACAACGGCTCCTCTTGTAGGTATGCTGATGCTTGGTAACCTTTTCAGAGAGTCAGGCGTAGTAAGACAGCTCATGGATACCGCGAGCAACGCGCTCATGTACATAGTCGTTATCCTTCTCGGAACTTCAGTAGGAGCTACGACTTCAGCAGCTGCCTTCCTTAATGCGAACACGCTCAAGATTGTCGTTCTCGGACTTATCGCATTCGCATTCGGTACGGCGGCCGGTGTCATATTCGGAAAGCTCATGTGTGTGCTTACAGGCGGCAAAGTCAATCCTCTTATCGGCTCCGCGGGCGTTTCCGCAGTTCCGATGGCTGCCCGTGTATCTCAGAAGGTAGGAGCGGAAGAGGATCCGACGAACTTCCTTCTCATGCATGCTATGGGACCGAACGTAGCCGGAGTTATCGGTACCGCCGTTGCGGCCGGAACATTCATGGCTATATTCGGAGTATTCTGATAAGATGCTGTCAAGTGAGAATTCTTCTGACGGCGAGAATTAAACTTTAAAATATTTTATGGAGGAATAAAAAATGGGTGAAGTTGAAAAGAAACCGGTCGGCATAATGGAAACCGTTCTCCGTGATGCGCATCAGTCACTGATCGCCACAAGAATGCCAACAGAAATAATGCTTCCCATCGTATCGAAGATGGATGAGATCGGATATCATTCTATAGAGTGCTGGGGCGGAGCGACATTCGATGCGTCTTTGCGTTTCCTTAAAGAGGATCCGTGGGACAGGCTCCGCAAGCTGAAGGACGGATTCAAGAAGACGCCTCTTCAGATGCTCTTCAGAGGACAGAACATTCTCGGTTACAGACCTTATGCCGATGATGTTGTTAATGCTTTCGTTGAAAAATCGATCGCTAACGGTATCGATATAATCCGTATATTCGACTGCCTGAACGATCTTCGTAACCTTCAGGCTGCAGTTGATGCTACGAACCGCGTCAAGAAGCAGGAAGGCAGAGGAAGCACGCAGGTTGCTCTTTCCTATACGCTCGGTGATGCATATACGCTCGAGTATTGGGCAGACATGGCTAAGAAGATCGAAGAGATGGGCGCTGACAGCATCTGTATCAAGGATATGGCAGGTCTTCTCGTTCCTTACAGGGCAGAGAAACTCATCAAGGCCATGAAGGAGAACACGAAGCTTCCGATACAGCTTCATACGCACTATACTTCCGGTGAAGCATCAATGACATACCTCAAGGCTGTTGAAGCAGGTGTTGACGTTATCGACTGTGCGATCTCACCATTCGCGCTCGGAACGAGCCAGCCCGCAACAGAGGTTATGGTTGAAGCGTTCAAGGAGACTCCTTATGATACAGGACTCAGCCAGACGAAGCTTGCTGAGATCGCCGATTACTTCCGTCCTTACAGGGAAGAGTGCATCGAGTCAGGTCTCATGAGCACGAAGGTTCTCGGAGTCAACATCAAGACGCTGCTCTATCAGGTTCCCGGCGGAATGCTTTCGAACATGGTATCACAGCTTAAAGAACAGAATGCAGAAGACAAGTATCAGGAAGTTCTCGAGGAGATACCGAAGGTACGTAAGGACTGCGGTGAGCCGCCTCTTGTAACTCCTTCTTCGCAGATCGTCGGAACGCAGGCTATCTTCAATGTCCTTATGGGCGAGAGATACAAGATGGCTACGGGTGAGTTCAAGGATCTTCTCCGCGGTAATTACGGACAGACCGTTAAGCCGATGAGCGAAGAGGTCATCAATAAAGTCATTCCCGGAGAGAAGAGGTCGACGGCAAGATCAGCGGAAGCTACAGGTCATGACAAGCCCGAGCTTGAGACTCTCGAGGCAGAGATGAAGCAGTACAAGCAGCAGGATGAGGACGTGCTCTCTTATGCGCTGTTCCCTCAGGTTGCAGTGGATTACTTCAAGTACCGCGAGGCTCAGCAGAGCAAAGTAGACTTAAAGAAAGCGGATACAGAGGCCGGAGCATATCCCGTATAAAATTTGTTCCGGATTTTATGATTTTTGTGATGCAAAATATCATAACGTATGTTACAATAAACGAGCGGTCGGAAATGGCTGCTCGTTTTTTGTTCACATCAGAGGGGAAAAGGGTCTGAAGGGGAATCGCTTAATACTTATTATGTTCAAGAGGGTATTATGGCTAGAAAAGAACAGATTTCCAAGCAGATGATAACAGACGGGGCATTTGATCTCGTGCGCACTCAGGGCATTGAAATGCTTACCGCCAGAAAGCTTGCGGCACACATCTCATGCAGCACCCAGCCTATTTTCAGAGTATATGCGAATATGGAAGAGCTTTCGAAAGAGGTGTTTGTAAGGGCGAAAGAATACTACGAGGAGTTCTGCCTGAATTTCGAGCAGACGAATGAGACGCCGTTTGTTGACCTCGGTTTATGCTATATATCATTTGCGAAAAAGGAGCTCAATCTTTTCAAACTGCTTTTCTTGACACCGCATGATGACAACAATACGATGTATGATCTCATCAACGGTGCGCAGAACGGATTCGTTATCAAGCAGCTGCGCAGGATCAAGAACCTTGATATGAACAAGGCCGGAGATATATTCATGAAGGTGTTCATATTCATGCACGGCATGGCCTGCATGGCGATATGCGGCGAGCTCGATCTGACTGCGGAGGAGATACTCCCCACGCTCAAAGAGACGATAGAAGGATTCTTTTAAGACATGATGGTCCTGGTTGTTGGCGGTGGACCCGCCGGCATGATGGCCGCGATATCCGCGGCAGAGAACGGGAATAAAGTGATGCTTTTCGAACATAACGAGAAGCTCGGCAAAAAGCTGTTCCTAACGGGAAAGGGAAGATGTAATCTGACTAATGCCTGCCCGCCGGAAGAGCTTTTTGATAATATTGCGACGAACAGGAAGTTTCTTTACAGCGCTTTTTCCGAATTCAATAATGCAGATACTGTTGCGTTTTTTTCCGGTTGCGGCCTTCGGACGAAAATTGAGAGGGGCATGAGAGTCTTCCCGGAATCCGACCATTCATCCGATGTTACCGCGGCTCTTAAACGCAGAATGGATAAGCTCGGTGTTAAAGTGAGGCTCAATACTGATGTTGTCGCATTAAAGGCGGATGCAGATATAATAACTGGCGTTATCATAAAGGACGGAAAAGATAGAACTTTCATTCCCGGAGATGCAGTGATAATGGCTACGGGCGGCTGCTCATATCCGTCGACGGGCTCTGACGGAAGATCTTTTTGCATGCTGGAGTCTCTCGGTATAAAGCTGAGTGGCCTTGAACCGTCTCTTGTTCCGTTCGGATGCGATGATAAGCTTATCACCGATATGCAGGGGCTTTCGCTTAAGAACGTCAAAGTCACTGTGAGTACCGGAAAGAAGAAGGTTTACGAAGGATTCGGTGAGATGCTCTTTACTCATTTCGGACTGTCGGGTCCGCTGATCCTTACCGCGTCAGCCCATGTGAAAGAGAAGGACTACTCCGGAGGTATAAAGGTCTCGATCGACTTAAAGAGCGCGCTTTCTCGTGATGAGCTTGACAGAAGGGTGATAAGGGATTTCGAGGAGAATAAGAACAGGAATCTTTCGAATTCACTCGGAAAGCTTCTTCCTTCAAAAATAATAACGGCAGTTATCCAAAAGACAGGTATCGATCCTGCAAAAAAGGTGAACGAGATAACTAAACAGGAAAGGGCAAGATTAGTAGACACATTAAAGAATTTTGAGGTTGAAGTCAGCAAGAACAGGGGCTTTGAAGAGGCGATAATAACGCGCGGCGGGGTGAGCGTTTCCGGTATAAACCCGTCGACAATGGAATCAAAGACAGTAAAAGGGCTTTTTTTTGCCGGTGAGATGATCGATACTGATGCGTTCACCGGCGGATTCAACCTGCAGATAGCCTGGTCGACAGGACATTTGGCAGGGCAGCTTGGAAAGGAGAGATGATATGGGAAAGAGCATAGCAATAGACGGGCCTGCAGGTGCGGGCAAGAGTACGATAGCAAAGATGGTGGCAAAGGAGCTCGGATTCATATACGTCGATACCGGCGCGATGTACCGGGCGATGGCTCTCTATCTTATCCGCAGGGGTATCAGCAGGGATGATACCGCAGGAATAGAAAAAGCCTGCGAGGATGCCGACATTTCGATCGCCTACGAGGACGGCCAGCAGGTTGTCCTGCTCATGGGCGAGAACGTGAACGGCCTTATCAGGACCGAGGAAGTCGGAAATATGGCTTCTGCATCGAGCGTTAACGGTAAAGTGCGCGAAAAACTCGTTTCTCTGCAGCAGAAGCTCGCAGCAGAAAAGGACGTCGTTATGGACGGAAGGGATATCGGTACCGTTGTGCTTCCTGACAGTAAATGCAAGATATATCTGACCGCATCCTCAAAGGTCCGTGCGAAGAGAAGATATGACGAACTTAAGGAAAAGAGAATAGACTGTGACATTGACCAGATAGAAGCCGATATCATCGAAAGGGATGAGAGGGACATGACGAGGGAGAATTCGCCGCTGCGTCAGGCAGAAGATGCGGTTCTTGTCGACAGTTCAGATATGACGATAGATGAAGTGAAGCTTGCGATACTTGATGAGGCAAAAAGGAAGCTCTGATGGAAATAATCGTTGCTAAAAGCGCAGGATTCTGCTTCGGGGTCAAAAGAGCCGTAGATACTGTGTATTCAGAGATCGAAAAGGGCGGAAGCATCTATACGTTCGGCCCTATCATACACAATGCCGAAGTAGTCTCGGACCTTGAAAGAAAAGGCGTTAAAGTCATAGAGGATATCGAAGACCTCGCGGGAATAACCGAAGGAACGGTCATAATAAGGTCTCACGGAATTTCGAAAGCGACTTACGAAGCGATAGCATCAACAGGCCTTAACATCGTCGATGCTACATGCCCGTTCGTAAAAAAAATCCACAATATCGTCGAGAAGGACAGTGCTAGCGGAAAGCAGGTCGTAGTCATCGGAAGCAGGGAACATCCTGAGGTTTCTGCGATCACCGGATGGTGTTCAGACGATAACCCTGCCGCGGTCATTGAGAACGAGGCAGAAGCGGAAGCGTTCAAACCCGCCCCTGACAAGGAGATAACCGTTGTTTCCCAGACGACTTTCAGGCTCGGAAAATTTAAAGAATTAGTTGATATTTTGCGCAGAAACAGTTACAATGTAAACGTTGTGAACACAATCTGTAATGCGACGGCCGAGAGGCAGAAAGAAGCGAAGGAGATCGCCTCAGCGGCAGACATGATGATTGTTATTGGAGATAGCAAGAGCTCCAATACACAGAAGCTTTACGAGATATGCAGTCATGAATGTGAGTGTACTTTGTATGTACAGACCAAGGATAACCTTGAGATGGAACCTTTAAGACCGCTCCGACGTGTAGGCATTACTGCAGGGGCTTCCACCCCGAAAAATATTATTGAGGAGGTTCAAAATAATGTCAGATTTAACTTTTGAACAAATGTTAGAAGAATCTTGCAAAACAATACACAATGGAGAGGTAGTTGAAGGAACTGTTATCGATGTAAAGCCTGATGAGATCATTCTCAACATCGGTTATAAAGCTGACGGTATAGTTACCCGAAATGAGTATTCCAATACTCCGAATATAGACCTTACAACTGTAGTCAACATCGGTGACAAGATGGACACAAAGGTTATTAAGGTCAATGACGGAGACGGACAGGTTCTCCTGTCATATAAGCGTGTTGCTTTTGACAAGGGCAACAAGAGGATCGAAGAAGCATATGAGAATAAAGAGGTTCTTAAGGCTGAAGTCGTTCAGGTTCTCGACGGCGGTTTAAGTGTTCTTGTTGAAGAGTCCAGAGTGTTCATTCCCGCCAGTCTCGTATCGGACGGTTATGAGAAAGATCTTTCCAAGTATCTCGGCCAGGAGATCGAGTTTGTCATCACAGAGTTCAATCCCAGAAAACGTCGTATTATCGGTGACCGCAAGCAGCTTCTTATGGCAGAGCGCGAGAAGCTTCAGAAAGAGCTTTTCGAGCATCTCAAGGTCGGCGATGTTATAAACGGTGTTGTTAAGAATGTTACGGATTTCGGTGTATTTATAGATCTTGGCGGTGCAGACGGACTTTTGCATATTTCCGAGATGAGCTGGGGAAGAGTTGAGAGTCCCAAGAAGGTTTACAAGCCCGGCCAGGATGTAAGGGTATTTGTCAAAGAGATCAACGGAAACAAGATCGCTCTTTCACGAAAGTTTGACGATGAGAATCCGTGGGTCGATGCGGAATCAAAGTTTGCAGTAGGCAAAGAGGTTACCGGTAAGGTTGCCAGAATGACTGATTTCGGAGCGTTCATAGAACTTGAGGAAGGTATCGACGCACTCCTTCATGTTTCACAGATTTCAAGAGATCATATTGACAAGCCTTCAAACATTCTTTCCGTAGGACAGGAAGTTACAGCAAAGATCGTTGATTTCGATCTTGATAACAAGAAGATATCACTTTCGATGAAGGCACTTCTTCCTGATGAGCCCGATGAAGCTGAGTCAGTTACGTCTGATCCCAAAGGGACAGAAGAAGCTGCAGAGACTGCATCAGAGGAGGAATGATCTTTGCCTACAATGGATTATGAAAAGTTCAAAGTTGCGGTTCTGAAGATGACGAGTATCGATCTTTCGGCTTACAAGGAAGCCCAGATGAAGCGCAGGATCAATACTCTTATCGATAAGCACAAGATCAAGGGATATGAGGAATTTGTCAGTGCACTTCGCAGCGATAAAGAACTTTTTGAAGAGTTTGTCAGTTATCTGACCATAAACGTTTCAGAGTTCTACAGGAATCCTGATCAGTGGGAGCTCATGGATAAGGTGTTCATTCCCGAACTGATATCCAAGTTCGGTAAGAACCTTAAGATATGGAGCGCTGCATGTTCAACAGGTGATGAACCGTATTCACTCGTTATGGCACTGTCCAGACATATACCGCTCAACCAGATCAAGATCCATGCGACTGATATCGACAAGCAGATACTTGCAGCTGCCAAGACCGGACTTTATGCCGAGAAATCTCTTGCAGGAGTCCCGAAGGATTTCAAGGAAAAGTATTTTACAAAGGTTGGTAATTCCTACCAGATAAGCAATGAGATCAAATCGAGAGTTGAGTTCAAAGAACACAACCTTTTAAAAGATCCGTATCAGAAGGGATATCATTTCATCATCTGCAGAAATGTGCTCATATATTTTACCGAGGAAGCAAAGGATGAGATATTCATGAAATACGGGGAGAGCTTATGTGACGGTGGTATCTTCTTTATAGGAAGTACCGAACAGATCATGAACCATCGCAAGTACGGGTTGGAGAGAAGAAATTCCTTCTACTACGAGAAGAAGGATGAGCTTCTTAAATGATCATCTTCTTTTCATTGTAAAGAATACGTTGATAAGACTGCGGCCGAATTCATTGGCCGCTTCTTTATTGAAGCTTTCCGGATATTTGAAATAATGTTTTTTATCTTTGTATGAAGTTTTCAAAACAGGTTTGAACAGATCCGAAGGCTGCTTTACAAACATGCCGGACACGTTTTGATAACACGTCTCTTTTGTCGCTTTGCGGTATTTCTCTTTCGGAAGTGAGCATGCTATGGCTTTGAGTATTGCCCGGTCCTCATCGGGTATATAGCAGTAATCCCTGTAATTTTCAAAATATACTTTCATATCGCATGTATATATGGGCAGGCGTATTGTGATCTTTCCGCTGTCGGCTGCGACTCTTACATACATGCTTTCTGTCTTTGCCGTAAATGATCTTGGAATGTCCAGCTGTGCATTGTATTCGAGAATAAGCTCCCGGCACTCGTTTCCGTTATAGTCGGTATAAGTGTTTATGCTGTCGCTCTCGAACTCAAGGCTTGTATCTTTGAGATCGAGATAATTGAGAATAGGCATTATCAAATGCATTCCGAGTACATCTTCACGGTTATGTGTCACAAGAAGAGACAGGTCGGAGTCGTTTGGATGATCCTCGTAGTCTTTGTAAACACTTATAAGCTCTCCGCCGTTATATATGTCGTCTCTGTTGATCTCAAGAAATGATTCGATGGCTTTTTGACGCATCGAAGACGGAAACAGAAGAAAACGAAGCGGAGCGCAGAACTTATACACGTCGATCGAGACCACATTGTCAAAAAGGCCTTCAACGTGATGAAGACCGGCTTTATATTCAAGATAAGGGATATCGAATTTGCTTCCGTTGAAATGG
>JAILNQ010000088.1 GCA_024691425.1 Lachnospiraceae bacterium | reverse complement strand
GTCAGTTCCTCATGATCCGATTTTCCGGAATCTATCACAACCACGTTGACTCCGTTCCCGGTATAGCCTGCACGCCATGCGGCGTTCACTTCCATGGTCTCAAGATGCCACTGGTATCTGTCATCATCTCTTGAAAGCATCGGATCATCATATTCATATTCGAAATCCGTGAAATCGCTATAATCGAAACCATCGAAGAACTCATCGATATAGTTCGGCCATGCTGCCGGAAGCATGATATCCATGTCAGAAGATGCCGCGACGGCGATGCTTACCATATCGGCTCCTGAACGCTCCATAGCTTCTTCTGCCGGCTTAAGTTTAAGGAGCGCATTTCCGTATTCGAAAGCGACAAGGTCGGCATTATATGCCTGTGCGTATTCGCGCGCCTCCTCCTCGTCTTCTGCCGAAACGACTACCTCATTTTCGACGTAATCGACTCCTTCCTCGCATTCATATACTTCCTGGGCATGACCCGCGAGGTTCTCCTTGGACTGCATCTGCGCAGCTGTCAGCGCGCCGTATCCCTCAAGCTCGGTAAAGCCCGCTGCCTCGATGATCGCCTTGATACCGGAGGAATCTGCATCGGCCTCCATGAATCCGTCCTCATAGACCTCGGGTACGTCTTCGGTTACGTCCTCCGCGGCATAGACGTTAACATACTGTGCTGAAAACACCACGAGTGCCAGCGCCGCCGGAAGAATTCTCTTTCTGATGATTTTCGCTATTCTGAGCATATTCACCTCTCCCTTTCTGGTAAAAAAATATATATAAAGGTATATCGGCATATTTGCCGTGATCATCCATCAAGAAGCTATTCCCCGTCTCAGCTCCTGAACAATCTTGCGAAAAAGCCTCCCCTGCTCTCCCTGCTCTCACGCAGCACGCCGCGCAGCTCGTACCTTGAGTCTTCGATGCAGTCCTTCTCATAGAGCTTGTATGAGCGCATCAGCTTCCTGTCGCGAAGAAGCAGGTTGTACTGCCTGTCATACTGAGCGTAATAAGGATCCATCCGTCCTCTGACGAGTTTTCTGAACCTTATGTCAGACTCAAAATCATCCGCAACGATATGGGCATGCTGATAAAGGATGAGAAAATCCTCCACCCTGTAGACCACGCCGAACCTGCGCGGATCGCATTTCATGAGAGCATCCATCGCCTTTGCGGGCTCATCGAAGAACGTGTAGAGCTTGCCGAGCTGCAGATGTATCCATGTGTAGAAATCCGAATCGGAATCCGCCTGTGAAGCGAGCCTGCAGTACATCTCGAAAGCCTTCTGGTATTCGCCCGTAAGGTAATGATCGAGGGCAACGGAAAGCCTCTCATTCACCGATAATGAAGACTGCTCTGCGCCCGTCTTCGGCTCAGACAGCATGAAGCCTTCGTACTGCTTATGTATCTCTCTTACTCTTTCCTCGGGCTTCTCGTACACCTCAAGAAGCTCATCTATCTCGTCCGCACCTGCAGGAAGGCTGTTCCGAAACTCCGCGTATTTCTTGCGTCCCATATCCGCGCATGTAGCCTCATACTCGGCGAAAACCTCGGAAACGCTCGCCTTGGCTGCCGCGACCGCCTGTCTGTGCGTGTCCGCGAACTCTTTGTCGATAAGGCTGTGGTAGTAGATGCGAAGATGCCGGTCATATTTTTTCATCTTCTCATCGATGAGCGCGTGCCCGAGATGAAGGTAAAAATCATTCTCGTCCTCTATGAACTGCAGGTTGACCCTGTAATAGAGCATGACGGCACGGTCGTAGTTGCCCATGAAATAATAAGTCTCCGCGAGCGTAAAAACCGTCTGCGTATATATAGGAAGCGTGTGGTCGACATACCTTACGACTTTCTCGAGACGCACCGCGGCCTCCTCGTATCTGTCAAGCTTCCTGTAATAAAGTGCTTCGCTTATCAGCTGCGAGATGCCCGCATCATCCATGCGGTTCTCGTCTATATCCATTATCTGTTCGACCGCCTGCTCGAACGTGAACTCATCGCCTTCCGCGACCTCGGCCCGAAAGATCGACATGCCCGTGCTGTCGGTAAAGATGCGCAGGTCGTATCCCGCGAGCATCTGGTTCACCTGCTCGAGCTCCATCGCGAAATACTCTTCCGAAATGTTGGCATCGAGCCTCATCCATTTTCTGTAGGCATCATTGATGAGTCTTATCAAGACGGCTTCGGCCGAATCCTCAGCGAACCACATGACGGTCTCGCTCTCGATATCCCAGTTCCTGATAGGATTATCCTTCTTGACCTCTTTGGTCAATATATCAAGTCTTATGGAATGATCAACTCCGAGAAGAATGAGTGAATCCCTGTCAAATACATACTTCGCACACGATCCGTATGTCTGGTCAATAGCTGAAATGGTCTGGAAAAGTCTTATATCAAGTTGTCTGTAGAGTTCAAAGAAAATCATATAAATAATAATAAAGCCTACGTATTCCAAAATCAACAGGAATTATATATAATAGCGGTATGGAAAAGACCAAGCGGATACTCGCAGTGATATGCATATTGATACTTCTCGGGCTGTATGTGGCGACCTTCATCTTATCGCTCATCGACAGCCCTTCTACGATGACGGCATTCAAGGGATGCGTCGCGCTCACGATTTTCGTCCCTGTCGTGGCATACATATACATATGCCTTCATAAATACGCCATGAACCGTTCTAAGCGGAAGGATTACTATTCTCCCGCGCCGCCCTCTTCTTCCGCCGGTAGCTCTGAGTCAGAAGAAAAATAAGACGCACAGCAATAAGCGATGCAGCAACATCGATGCACACGTCGAATGCCGAACCGTACCGGCCCTCCACCGTGGTCTGGTTTTTTTCGTCTATCGTTGCGAGAACCGCAGTCGCGATAACGACAATCAGATATGAACACTTTCTCGGAAAATCACGGAACCCGAAAAGCACCGACATGATGAGGACGGTCAGTATTCCGTACTCTGTCATGTGCGCGAGTTTCCTGACGACTCTCTCGCTGTTATGGAGAGCCTCTATGGATTCGTAGTTCTCGAGCGTAACGTTCGCGGAAGGCGCAACAGTGTTTATTATTCCGACGACGATCTTCGCGCTCCGCTGTCCCGATACATCGGCTATCTCCCCGGAAAAATGCATTATAAGCGCCACCCAGAGTATGACGAGAACAATGTTTACGGCCACGAAAATCACAGGCTGTCTTCTCGCGGCCCCTCTGTAGGCATCAGTTATCTTAACAAATGGAGCGTTCAATACTTCACCCCTAACTTTGCAAGCTCTGCATCGACGCTTTCCTTGTCGGTGAATCTTATAGCAGTAATGCCGAGCTTCTTCGCGCCCTCGATGTTCTCGGCGGTATCATCGATGAAAACCGCCTCCTTCGGGTCTATACCGTATGTATCGAGAAGATACCGGTATATCTCCTCATCCGGCTTGATCATCCTGATCTTGTATGACAGAACCGCGCCGTCGGCTTTTTTGATATAATCGAGCTCATCCGCGCATTCCCTGTCCGCCTTCTCGGAGAAGTTCGAGAGGATGTATATCTTATATCCCGCGGCCCTGAGGGCGTCCATCCATTCATCCGTGTAGTCGAACTTACGGAGAAGTCCCGGGAAACGTACATCCATGAACTCCCTGAGCTCGCTCTCAAGTTCCGGCGCATTCTTTATGAAACCGTCGAGGATCATCTCATCGGTCCAGACGCCGCGGTCGAACTCTCTCCAGACGGGATCGAGAACGGTTGCCGCCGCCATGCGGTCGAATTTTTCCCCGGCAAGTCCCATCTCATGAAAAAGCGCTTCCCACCGGAAATCGATGAGTACATTTCCCATATCGAAAATCACTGTATTTATCATTGCTATGACCTTTCTGTCAGCGGTGCTTGTTCATAATAAAAAAATATGGTAAATTATTCAAGGATTTTATTTCGGAGCAGGAGGCACCATGGAAGAGAAGCGTTCAGACAAGCGCGTGCCGATAGGCATAAAGCTTTCTATTTCCAATCTGTACAAAGAAGAGACAAACACTATTATGGACCTTGACCTCGACGTCGAGGTTATCGATATATCCTCAAAAGGGATCGGGTTCGTTTCGCAGTGCATTCTCCCTGTCGGATACTATTTCATTGCCAACATCGAACTGTCTCCCGAATTTCCTCAGATCATCACGGACGTACGCGTCATCAGGAGCACGGCCATCGATAAAGAGAACTACCGCTACGGATGCGAGTTCGTTTCTATCTCACCGAGCGTCGGAAAGATGCTGGATGAGTTTTCGCAGAGTTTATAAATAACAAGGACTGCTCGCCCCCTACCAGCATTAACAAGGACTGCTCGGGCATTAGGATTCAACTTCGCTGAACGGGCTCGCGGTGTCACTCGCCGTGACGGCATCCTGCATATTCATGCAGGATAGGCGCCAGGGTCCCCCTACCAACAATTACTATTACTCATATTCACCAACAACGGCGATGATGTCTTCGGCGTATTTCGGGTATTCGCGGACTAACGACTCGAGCTCCTTCTTTGCGGTCTCGAGGTTGTACATTTCAAAATCTATTCCCTTTTTGAGTCTCTGGCGCTGAACTATGAGCTGCTTCCTTATATCCTTCGCTTCCTCATCATATACGAGTACGCCCGGCTGGTAGACCCATACAGACGGATCGATTATATGGTAGTGCTTCAGCATCTGATACAGCTCCGACCTTGCCTCGTCCATGCGCTCCGAAACGTCGGTATCATGCTCTCTTGCCGCTTTCTCTTCGTTGTACTTTTCCCATATGTAAGCAAGCTCATATGAATTCATGACGCCGTACTTGGCATAGTTGTAATCAAGCACGTTCGTGATGTTCACGTATTTTATCTTGACGGTGTTCTGCACGCTGATCGCCTTGTTCAGCTTCCTGTTGGCGCTCGCTATTCCGCTCTGCGCATTCTGGTACATGACAAACGCCGCGGTTATCGCGACCGCGAACGCACCCGCGAGAATGATAAAACCCATCTCGACGTCGACGTTCATCGCCTGGTTTAAGACGAACAGAAGGGCCGCTGCCATTACGGCACCGAAAATCGCTATGAATGCTACGTTCTTGGCGCTCCTCGCTTTTGAACGCTCTTCCTTCCTCTGATATGCTACGGCGCCCTTTTCGCCCTCAAGAAGATTCAGGTCGCGGCGCACCTCCATCTGGTACTTCTCGTCTTCCTTCATCTTTTCGATGATGCCGGGAATGTCTTTTGCGAGACGCTCCATATCACGGTACTGGGCCTCGGTGATCTTCTTCGCAGGACGCGTGTAATTGCTCTCTTCCTGCTCGATCTTCATGACCTTCTTGGCCCTTATCCTGACCTGGCTCTTATCAGTTGTCGGAAGCTTGTCGAGCTCTTCAAGGTCGGCGAGGCGCTCCGTGACTTTCTGGTACTCGACTTTCTGCGCATCGACATCCTTGGACGCGACGGCCATCATGTCGCAGTATTCCCTTACATACTGCTCGCGCTGCGCTTTGTCGTTCATGTTGAGCGTGCGCCGCTTCTTCGAAACGTTTGCGAGCGACTGCATCAGGGACTCGGCGGATTCCGACGAGAAGTTTATCTCTATGTCGTCGAAATCGTCCTCACCGAAGCCGAATAATTCTTTTAACCAATTAAATAATTTCATGCCTACTCCATAGGTCTGCTCGCCATCCAGAATCCGGCTTCGCCGGATGAGGCGAGCGGTGCAGGAAGGAATCCTCCCACTCTCGCCGAGGGCATCCTGCAACTACGTTACAGGATATCTTGTGGGTCCCTCCTTCCTGCCTACTCCATACTCCTTCTATATTCTAACTTCCAGTTCTCGAGGGTGTTGTCGAGGATCCTGTAGAATTCCGATATCCTGCCGGCATCATGAAGTTCGAGAATGCGCTTCATTGAATTGCCGTATGGCGTGTCGATCTCGGTCTCTCTCGCGGAAGTCATGAGCCTTACCGCCTCGAGCGCTACCCTTTCATCATATCCGTTCCTGACAACTATCCTGTCGTAGTCTTCCTTCTTCGCGGACAGCCGCAGACAGACAAGATAATTCACGAGGCTCTCCCGCGATCCGTCGATCTCGTATGCCTGCTTGAAGTAATCGCCGGCCTTATCAAGAAGGAACATCATCGAGTATGCGCATCCGACGTTGTGAAGAATCGAGCTGTACAGCTCAGGCTCCTCCTCTTTGTCAAGAACCGACAAGACATACTGATATTCTTCTATGGCGCGCGGATACTTGTTCGCGCATAGGAGATTGTCTCCGCGCACTTTCCTCTTCGCCGCGAACGACAGCGATGCGTTATCGACAAGTATCTGCTTTATCTTCGCTATCTCCTCATCATTGCAGTAGTTCGTGTCGATGAGGATCGTCGTGACCATTTCGCCGAGAGTCTTCTTCTCCTTTATCATCTTGCGCAGCTTGTTCGAAAGCGGAACCATACCTAGGTTGTCCCGCATGTAGTCGCACAGTCTCGGATCGATGAGGTCGTTGTCGAGAATGTATGCGTTCGTGCACAGATAATAACAGAGCTCATCCATTGAATAGATGTTCACTCCGAGGCCCGAAAGGAAATATGGAGTTGTGGACAGTGCGCCGAGGCACATGTACATTTCAGCAGCCACTTTTTTCTCCGTTGTGCTTTACTGGAATTCGATGATCTTCTCCCACTTCTTGCCTGTTGAAGGGAAGAATTCGCCAAACCCCATGTCCTGTACTTCTATCTTCATGCGTCTTTCGGATTCGAACGATACGTCGATCCGAAGGCGCGATGCTTTCGCCGGCCTGTCGGGAAGTCCCGTCAGATCCACTTCTATGTTCTCTGCGCCTTTGCCGTCAAGCGGCGTCATGATGAAAGGAACAGTCTTCGTGTTCCCGAGAACGACATCATAGGTGATACCGGAGTCGTACCAGTTCTCGCCGGCATCCGCCACCGCTATGTATTCCTCCTCGCCCGCGACGACCATATTGAGGCCGAGGTTGAACTTCAGCTTGTCAGGACCGAGGAAGACATATTCCTTGTTGAGCTCGCATGGCTTTGTCTTGTCCTTTCCGCAGTAGCATGCGCCCTTAGAGTACATGTTGCGCCCCTGGAACACGCGCTTTCCCATGCACATGAATTTGAGCGTCTTGTTGCACCAGCCTCCCTCGAAGCCCTCGCCGAGCAGAAAGACCGTGCCCACGTTCTTGTCGGAGAAATAGTCGTGCGCAAGCTGCAGGACGAGCTCATCGATCCTGTCCGCTTTCTCCATCGACTCCTCTTCCTTCATCATGTACTTAGGCATCTTTATCTCGCGAAAATCAGTGCGGTCCACGAATGCGACTATCGGAGTTGTCCCCTTGTTCATCCAGAGTTCATAAGCCTTGAGATAAGGGCCTGAATAGTCGAACACCGACACATCCCTCTCCCAGAGGTCTGAAGGCTGATGGAGCATGTAGTAGAAGATGCTCTCCTCATAAGTCTGGATAATGATTTTCTCCCTCGGAACGGGCATCGCGTTAGCGATCTTTTCGACGACGTCGACGAGCTTTTCCTCGAGGGATGCGACCGTGATTATCATGCACTCGACTTCCGCGGGAGTCAGGACCATGGAAAGAAGGTTGAGCGACCTGCGGACGAACAGTATGAGAAGGTCGGTCGGATCATACGCCTCGCCCTCTATCTCGATCCTCGCGCCTGCGGACGCGAAGCTTAAGAGCTGATCAACGAGGGTTGCGGTCCCCTTCTCTGCGGCCTTTATCGCGGCATTCCCGAATTCCCACTGTGCCACTCCCTTTCTTTTCGAAAGAACGGTAGGTATGCCGAGACGTTCTTCCTCTTCGGAGCCCGCAACAGTTTCCGGAACGGATTCATTCAGTTCAAAATAGCTTATCTGAGACATCGAGTCGTTCAGATCATAGCCGAGTATGTATTTCATCTTCTTCTCCTGAAGACGCCGGGTACTCCGGCTCATATCACTCTCAGCGCAGCTTGAAAACCCTGTGCGCGAAAGCATCTGCTTCGACATATTCACGCATTATGTCGAGCAGGGTATTTTCATCCTTGACGGTTCTGGACACGACCATGTCGTTAAGCATCGTGTACCTTGATTCAACTCTCGCATCGCTCGTGTCGCTCACCGAAAGCGAATCGCTCGCCGTGAGCAGCTCCTTGCCGTTCTGCTCCTCGGTGATGTAGTACTGAAGGTTCTCTCCGAAGAACAGTATGAACTCTCTCGTGAACACTCCGCCGAACATGTTGCGCATCTCTTCCGTATGGTAATTCTCATCGTCATCCTGTCCGTTCTCGAGTATGTAATGGAGCATCACGCGGTTGCTCGGGTTGGTCCTGTACTCGATGATCGTCTTGTCCAGATAGTCGGATATCTCCGGGACGAGATCAGCATAGTTCGCAAAGAACCTGAAGTACGTGTTCCTGTGCATGAAGTCCACAAGGAATTCCTTCAGCATCGCTTTTATCTTCTCGGTGCGCATCGTCTTGTCCTCAGAATAGTACTTGAGGAGTGCGAGCTTGCACGCGTCGTTGATCTTCTCTCCGAGCCTGTACAGCTGGGTGATGTGTTCGAAAACCCTCTCATCGGTAAGACGCTCTTTCGAGAAGTATTCGAAGGAGCAGTATGAAAGGTACGCGAGCATCACTTTCGTTCCGGTAGCACCCTTGCTGTATTCCTCGAAGATCTCTTCCTTCTCGCCTACCGTCGTATGCGTATAGAGCATCTGTATGATGAGCCTCTCCATGAGAGGGAACGTATCGACATCGAAGTTCTTCGCGGCCTTCCAGATGTTGCGAAGCTGCTTCGTCAAGCCGTTGTAGTTCTCCACGAGATAGCGCAGCAGCACTTCGTCATATTTTCCGTTCACGAACGCGAAGTAGCAGAGTTTGATAAGAAGCGCATCCGGCGTCTTGTCGTTCTGCTGGATCATATGGCTGCACACACCGACGCAGTCCTTCGCCGCGATCTCCTCGGTCCCGTAGACGCACATGATCTCATACGCTTTTTCGAACATGCCGCGCCGCGTCATGAACTTCACGACGCTCGCCCTGTCTTTCGCGGAAAGAACCTTTATGTTCATGTTGATGAGGAACTCGTCGAGAGCGGTCACCTGATCATTGTCGTAATAATACTGTATCAGCGCCATCCTGATGTCACGCTTGTAGTATTCGCTGACGAGCTCTGATTCGGCCAGCTCCCTGCAGAACTCCACATTCGATTCATCGACCGTTACATAGTGCTTCCTGCCCTCGCACAGATACATATCGAAGTAGACATTATCAAGCACGTAGTACCTTATGGCCTGCATGTATATTGCTTCGTTGAGCAGCTTCTTCACGCTGCTGCTGTCTATTATTGTTCTCCTCTTTGCCGAGTCCTCCGTAAAGAGCGTGAACTCGCCCGAGTAGATCGTAGGATATGCATATCCGTTCTCGATCTTGAATACGAGCTCTCCCTCGAACTGCGACTGAACGAGGATCACGTTTTTCGCCTCAGGATCATCGACTTTGACTTCGTGCGCGAAAAGAATCTTCGCGAGGTGCCTTGCCATCTCGGGTTTTATCATCTCGAGGAAAAGAGCATCCTCATAAACCTTGGCAAGATTTCCGTCTATGTGCTCCTGTTCTATCTGCTCAACTGCGAACACCTGCATATGCTCGCGGTATGAATCATACGTATCGGCATACTCTCTCTTATGGTCTATCAGGTTAGCATACAGCAGCGCTATCCTGTGATAGTTCATGTCATTCCTGAATCCGAAGTACATGAGCACCGACCTCGGTATGAGCCCGTCATAATCCGAAGGCACCGAATACATGTAATACTCATACAGCTTCGTTATGCGGAGCGTCATTCTGACCGCTTTGTCGAACCATCTGAAATACTTCGGTCCCGATATGTTCCCTTTTATCAGCATCGTGGCGACGACTTCAACAATGCTCTCATCAGAGGAAATGTCATAGCACAGGCACAGCAGCTTATACAGAAGCGGATCGTAATCGCGCTGTCTTCCGGCTATATACATCACCTGCTTCATCACTTCGCCGTCCATTATGTCAAGCCTTGCGGCGAAAAGAAGAACCTGTATCTCAAAAGCCGTAAGCTTGCTGAGCTTCTCGGGATTGGCCACGAAGAAGTTGTATGCTTCTATGTACATTACAGGTGACGTGCATCCGCTCTCATACATCTTCTCGATGAGCGCGATCTTCCGCGAAGCGTTGTCCGCAAGGCTCTCATCAAGGTAAAGCAGCGTCCAGAGTATCTCGAAGCTTTCGGGATGAGCCTCGAAAAGCGTGTTCACATTCTTCGCCGTTTCATCTATGAAATCCTCATCGCGGTTCACGAGCGTCTGAAGGTACATGAAATATGCCTTCTGATCGTCGGGACACTCAGCGATGTTCATCTCGTTCTCGACATGCTCGAGCACCCACTTCGCTTCGTTCTCACGGCGCTGCACAACGAGCAGCTGCGCCTGGTAGAGTCTCGATACAGGATTCTTGTCATCGAGCGCGTTCATGCGCTCAACGATTTTCATCGACTCCCTGACCCAGCTTCCGACATTCGTCTTCTTCATGCGGAAGTCAACGTACTGACGCATCAGCCTCATCGTAAGGTTCTTCTTCTCACGTCTCTCGACTCTTCTTGCGTTGACTCTCGCCCTGTGCCTTGCGATGATGCTGATCTCGACAGTGCTTCTGGGTGCGCTTACTGTGATCATTCCGAAATTCCTTCCCTCGTGAAGGCTGTCGCCGAGTATCGTGAACTTCAGCATGTGGTCGTTGCCGACGAAATCCTCCGCTTTGATCTCTTCCTTCTCTATGCGAATGAACGGAACGTCCGATGTTATCTTCGCCTGAATGTTGCCCCATGTTGACCTGTGCAGCAGAAGCTCGCATTCAACGTCATCCGAGACATCATTGTATTCATAGCTCGTCCTGTCGACCGAATAGGTGACCGGACGCTTTTTATTGATCGCTACGAGAAAATCATCCACGGCCTGAGAATTGCCCGGTATATTCGACAGTCCCCTGAACTTGTCATAGTGGATCCTGTCATTGCCGCCGAACACCTGCGAGAACACAGGAGAATAGAAAAGCTCAACGGCTTCCTCCCAGTTGACCTGTGCCTGATTGGTGAAATGGAACAGATTCCGGACGTTGCCGAGCGAGCTCTGAACAATGCCGTACGATATCGAGAACACGAACGGGAGATAATACTCGCCTGCATTCGAGACGACCTGGATATCACCCTTTACGACGTCGCCGCTCTCAAGGCCTGTTGAATCGAAAACATAGTGGATAGTCGCCGACGGCTCACCGTCAACATGATCGTTCCTGCATACGAGGCGCATGCTGGAAGTGTATATGACTGCGGTGAAATCCCTTCCGTCTTCGGAAGAAAGCACAAAGTTGCCCTCAAACAGCTGTCCCTTCGGCATGTCTGCTTCGATCCTGGCCGTGGAAAAAAGGAGTTTTCCGCAGTCGTAATCAAAGAAACCGTCAGCACATCTGTCGATTACCGCCCGCAACTTATTCACCGCCTTTCGTAATTTTTTTCTGAGAATTTTTTTGACGCGATGTTGCCCAAGTGATATACTTTTGGCACATTAGCATACAGAATAATTATAACTTATCGGCGTGTGAGGTGCAATAAAATATGCTGAAGCACAGGGACAGCTTTCACGGCAGCGACCTTGAAAAAATCGAACAGATATATGGCATCCGGAAGGAAGATATAGTAAGCTTTTCCGCGAACGTTAATCCGCTCGGGGTATCATCCCTCCTAAGGCGTGAACTGCCTTCGCACCTCGATGTCATATCATCATATCCTGACAGGGACTATACGCTTCTTCGGCAGGCGATCGCTAAATACTGCAGGACGGACGCCGGGAACATTCTCGTCGGCAACGGCTCTACTGAGCTCATTACCCTGTTCATCAAAACGGTCGGTCCGCGCAAAGCGATGATAATCGGACCGACATATTCCGAATACGAACGCGAGCTTTCACTGGCGGGCGGTGTCAGCGAGTATTTCCGTCTCAAGGAAGAGGACGGTTTTGCGCTCGATACGGATGCTCTCATAGAAAGCCTTGATTCATCTGTAGACATGCTGATCATGTGCAACCCGAACAATCCTACATCCACGGCGGCACGCCGTAAAGATGTGCAGAAGATACTTGAAGCCTGCAGGGCTTACGGCATCTTCGTCATGATCGATGAGACATATATCGAGTTCGCGGAGAACTATGACGAGCTCGACAGCACTCCTCTCATAGCCGAGTATGGCAATCTCTGCCTTCTGCGCGGATTTTCGAAATTCTTCGCCGCACCGGGGCTTCGCGTGGGATACGCCATGTGCGGCAACGCCGGGATGATGCGCGACATTGCATCCGTAAAGGATCCGTGGACCGTAAGCTCTGTAGCTGAAGAAGCCGCAAGGATCATGCTTACGGACGAAGAGTATATAAAAGCCACGAAGGACCTGATCTTCTCAGAAAGAAAACGAGTCACCGATACGCTCTGCGCGATCCCCGGACTCATAGTTTACGCACCCGTTGCGAACTTTGTTCTTTCGCGCATAACAAAAGAGAATGCCGATGCCGACATCCTCTTTGATAAAGCCATTAAAAGCTGCATGATGATACGTAACTGTTCAACATTTCCTTTTCTTGACAGCAAGTATTTCCGCATCTGCTTCATGAATCCCGCGGACAATGACCGTCTACTCGCAGTAATACGCGATGTCATGTCGTGAAGCCGTCAGTTCTTATTCTCTATCGGCTTCGGTTTGATCTTGAATGACAGCGTCTTGCTTCCGCCGTATATGCCGATTCCGTTTATGGTCACGGTTCCGGTTCCGGTCCTGATGTTCTGACCGTATTTCAGTTCATAATCCACTCCGGGCACAAGCGTATATGAAGTCGATCTGTCTTTTATTACCACTGCGGGTTTAACCGTCTTTCCCTCATATTTCTGATCCGGGATCTTGTCGAATGAAAGCTTGCTGATATCGGTTCCGTATATGCGGAACTCGCTTACAAGCTCCTCGCCTTCAGGGGAGAAGAAATTGCCTTTTCCGATCACCTTAACCTTCGCGTGATCGGTCCGTCCGGTGTTGTCGCTGTAAGTGCATGTATAATCTGATGACGATAGCGCTTTTCCGGTGGCTTTGCTGATCACCTTGACTTTCGCCTCTCCCGGTTTGCTGCTCTGCTTCACATCAGAAACCTGCAGCTCGTAATCCTCACCGCTCAGCACCGCCTTCTCGATCGTGAACCTGCCTGTTCCGATCGTGCCCTTGTAAGCACCCGTTCCGGTGACCGTCCACATGGGCGCTCTGGATGACGTTCGTGCTGCTGCGTTCTTGTTGTTGCTGTACGAGACCTTGAAATCCCTTCCTTCAACAAGAGTTATCACATCCTCGCCGGAGGTTCGCGTCACTGTTAGCGCAGGTTTTATCTGCTCCCCGGTATACTCATATACAGCACCGGGATCCGCCAGCTTCGCCTTGAAGGTTTTGTCCACAGGAATATTATCCTTATATGCGATGAATTCAGCCGTTATGCTATCGCTCCGATAATTCCCGGTGAGTTTGAATTCAACCTCCTGCTTCTGTCTGCCCGCTGCATAGTTGAAGTTTTGGATCACAAAATCCTTGTCCTTCGACATGCTGACCGTCTTGCCGCGCAGAGGATCGTAGTACTTTATCGTTGCCTTGATGTCCTTTGCCTTAACGGCCTTTTCCTTGACCTTAACGTTAGCAACGCTGACATCGAGTTCAGATCTGTCAACGGCAATAGCACCTATCGTGAACGTCTTTTTCTTCGCTCCCTTGTAGTTGCCTCTTCCCTTGACGGTTACCATCGGGGCTTTGCTCTCGCCGAGCGCGGCCGCGCCGGCATTCGTGTTTCTCGTATAGCTCAGCGTGTAATCAGTTCCCTCCGTAAGCTCCTTTGAGCCGATCGTCACCTTCACGGGGGGCTTCTGAGCCTTTCCGTTGTATACGATTCCGGTGTCAACTACTGTTACATTGCAGGTGCTGACATCCTTCGGTATTATCCTGAAGCTGACGGTCTTTCGTCCCGTGAAAGCACCTTTGCCGACAATACTGAGCGACACAGTTCCGGCCTCGGTTCTGTTCGTGCCGGGTGAATAGCTGACTTCATAATCTGTGCCGCATTCGAGTATATCCGAATCAGGAGATGTCTGTTTCGGCTTTACGACGATATTGTTACCGGTAAAGAATGCGGTAAAATCAGCTATCTCCGTTCCGGTATAAGGCTGATCCGGTATAGCTTTCACGAACATCTTCCCGATATTCGAATCCTTATCGTAAATCTGATAGCTGATCTTGGCAGTGCCCGTGAAATTGGTGCCTACCCCGGTCGCTTCCACACATACCTTGGCCGTTCCGGGATTTATCAGATCACCCTCATATCCTGTTATCTTATAATCCTTGCCCTCTTTCAGCGATGTCTTTCCATACTTTATCGTCGGCTTGGACTTCTGTTCGGATGTGCCGTTGCTCTGCTTATCGGCTATCGTGACCGAAAATCCCTTCTTGAGCTCACCGCCGTCCCCTATCGATACAGGCACGATGCTGAACTTCACTTCCTGGCTCTTCTCATAGTTTCCCTTGCCCTTTATGATGAGCGTCGGAGCCTTTCTTGCAGTCTTGTCGGCAACATCCTTGTTGTTCTGATAGGACAGAGTGTAATCAACTTTTTCAACAAGAGGTCTGTCGGACGAAACGCTGTTGTCGTACACAACAATCTCACCGAGCTCATCAGGCTTGATCGGAGACCCCGTGTACTCGTAGCCTTCAGCCTTTATGCCTTCGACCCTGTATTCACTCTCTTCTTCTCCTATCGCATCCCATGCGGCGGTAAGCGTCATATCCGAAGTGACGGTAACTGTCGCGCTGTCCGACCATTTCTTGAACTTATGCCTTGCATAGTAAGGTCTGTATGAACTGTTCAGATCGCTCACCGAAAGCACTTCGTTCTTCTGTACTTCAAGCACTGTCTTATCGGTTCCGTCATCAAACGAACCGCCGTTCGCATCAAGCGTAACCTTGCACGTCTTCGCCTTCCAGTGCGCATAAAGGGTATGTGCACTGCCGACAGTGACTGTTGTCGAGCCAAATATCCTGCTGCCGCCTTCGGCCTTCGTGTACCATCCTGTAAAATCATGATCCGTACGCGTCGGTACCGGAAGTGTTCCGTACGTGTCCGCGACATAAACCGTCTTAGTCCTCTTCTCGGCAGGAAGGGCTGATCCTCCGTTCACATCGAATGTAACTATTACCTCATCGCCTCTGTATCTTGCAGTGAGCGTATGGTTCAAGGCTATGGTGACCGTACTGTCCGCTGTGATATTTGTGTTACCATCAGTGAACCACCCGACGAATTCCATTCCGTCCGGAGGTGTTGCGTCAGGCAGGTTCGTATACTTTCCGGCGAAAGTCACGGTCAGGTTTTTCTTCGAGCAAGTTCCCTCTCCCGCATCAAGAGAAACGGTTATTGTCTTTGCGTTCCAGCGCGCATAAAGGCAATGCGTTCCGGCATTGACATCAAGATTGTCAGAAGATACAAGAGTATCCGCCTTGACCTGCACCCCGCCAGTCTTAGCAGTGAACCATCCGGCGAAAGTATAGCCGTTCTTGACCGGCGTCGGAAGCTTACCGTACTTCGAACCGAACGTTACTTCCTTTGATGGTTCAGATATAGTTCCGCCATCCGGATCATAGGTTACTGTATATTTATTCGCGTTATACTGCGCATACAGAGTGTGATCCGATGTCTTAGTCACCACAGTATCTGCCTTGACTTTTTCTGTTCCTGATGCGGATGTAAACCATCCCTTAAAATCATA
>JAILNQ010000078.1 GCA_024691425.1 Lachnospiraceae bacterium | reverse complement strand
GAAATGGAAAAAGTAGGTAAGATATTTAAAGAACATACTATGCAGATCGTTCTGTTCCTCGTTGTTATTTTCTTCTCGATCACAACAAAAGGACAGATATTGTCTGCGATGAATTTCGAAGCTCTCATAACACAGAACGCCTATGTATTCATTCTTGCAACAGGTATGTTCATGTGTATGCTGATCAAAGGTAACATCGACCTGTCGGTCGGAGCAACGGTATGTCTCGTTGATGCGATAGGTGCTTACATGATGATCAATATGGGGATTTCGGTTCCCATTGCGATGATCTCGATGGTAATCATCGGATGCATCATAGGTGCGGTGCTCGGATGGCTCATCGCTTATCTGAATATCCCGCCGTGGATTGCAACACTGGGCGGTTTCCTCGCATTCAGAGGACTCGGAACAAAAATAGTAGCAACAGCATCTTCAACATCATCGATCTCGGTCAATGACATGAAGGGTTTCACGAACCTGTTCATCAGCCATGTTCCTAAGGGACTCAGCATTCCGATAGGTATTGTATGTTGCGTGCTGTTTGTATTCCTTCAGGTCAGGGCTAGAGCAACAAAGATCAAAAAAGGTTACGAAGCAGAGTCTATAGGAGCGCTTGCAACAAGATGCGTGATCATATGTCTGGTCATAATGTTGTTTGCTATTAAGTATGCAGGCGGATTGATCGATCCCAAAAATCTTTCAAATAAAAAGGGTATTGTAGCAACACTGCTCGGAACGCAGCCGTCGCTCGGTCTTCCGGCTGTCCTTATATGGGTTGCAGTTGTTCTGCTCGTATATGATTTCATTACAAGCAAGACAGTCCTCGGCCGTTACTTCTACGCAATGGGCGGCAATATGGAGGCAACGAGGCTTTCAGGTATTGATACGAAGCTCGTTCTCTTCTTCGCTTACCTCAACATGCAGTTCCTGTCGGTTATTGCAGGTTGGGCAAGCCTTGCAAAGCTCTCGACCGCGAATGCTTTCATCGGTCAGAACTACGAGCTTGATGCGATCTCGGCATGTATCGTCGGCGGTGTCAGCGCATACGGCGGATCCGGAAGTGTATTCGGAATGGTTGTAGGTGCCGCACTTATCGGTGTCATCAACCTCGGTATGTCGATCATGGGTATCGACCCCAACTGGCAGAAGGTCATCAAGGGTGTCGTACTTCTTGCGGCAGTTGTATTCGAGATTATGAACAACCGTCCCAAGACAAAAGCTTGATTCAATAAGCCCTTAATAAATCCATTATTATAAAGGGGAGCCCTTCCTTTTCGCGAAAGCGGAATCGGAGGGCTCTTTTAATGCTGAAAGGAGGGGCCCACGGAGTGGGAGGATTCCTTACTGCACCGCGAGCCGCATCCGACGAAGTCGGATTCTGATCGGCGAGCAGTCCTTGTTAATGCTGGTAGGATATGGCAGGGCGAAGCCGTGCCAGCCCGAGCGGATTTAAGCAGAAGTGCAATCGGCGAGCAGACCTATCGTATTATGTGGTAATATATAGATTATGGATAAAGCGGCATTCAATATCGAAGAAGAACTGAATAAACTGCCCGCAAAACCCGGCGTCTATCTCATGCACGACCGGGATGATGCCATCATCTATGTTGGAAAAGCAGTGATCCTCCGGAACAGGGTCAGATCCTATTTCCGCGAGAGCACTAAGAAGACGCTGAAGATTCAGCAGATGGTGAAGCATATAGCGTGGTTTGAATATGTCGTCACCGATTCCGAAATGGAAGCGCTTGTTCTCGAGAACAATCTGATCAAGGAAAATCAGCCGAAATACAATACGATGCTGAAGGATGACAAAACCTATCCTTACATCAAAGTAACTGTTGCGGATGATTTTCCGAGAATCGTCATGTGCCGGCGCGTCATTAAGGATGGAGCAAAATATTTCGGACCGTTCACATCAGGTGAGGCGGTCAGGGAAACTATTGACCTTCTCCGCAAGGCGTATAAGATCAGAAGCTGCCGTATGAGCATAACTGCCGGAGAGGAAAAGAAGGGCGCTGAAAGAAAATGCCTCTACTACCACATGGGTCAGTGCGACGCGCCATGTGACGGGATGGCAGATGAAGAGGAATACAGAAGTAACGTTGAGCATGTGCTTGATTTTCTCGGAGGAGATCACAGGCAGGTCGTTGCGGATCTGACGGCTAAGATGCAGAAGGCTTCGGATGAGCTTGAATTTGAGCGGGCGATGGAATACCGGGATCTGATAGAAAACGTCAGAAAAGTCTCCGAGAAGCAGAAGATAACGGATACCGGAGGCGACAACAGGGATGTCATCGCGATCGCAAGAAACGAAGAATCTGTCATCATCCAGATGTTCTTCATAAGGAACGGCAGGATCGTCGGAAGAGAGCACTATTATATGCAGCATGCCGCGGATGAGGCAACGGAAGACATACTGTCGGCGTTTCTTATGCAGTTCTATCTCGGTGCGCCGTTTGTTCCGAAGGAGATACTTTTGCCGTTCGAACCTTCACAGGCAGAGCTCATCAGCGAGTGGATGAGCAGACAGATGAGTTCAAAGGTTTCGCTTGTCGTTCCGGTAAAGGGCAAAAAAGAAAAGCTCGTGCAGCTGGCGCAGGAGAATGCCCAGATAAAGCTCGACCAGGATGTCGAGAAGCTCAAGCGGAATCTGGAACGTACAACAGGTGCGTCAGAGGAGATCGCAAGACTCTTAGAGCTTTCCGGACTTCATCGGATGGAAGCTTATGACATATCGAATATCAGCGGGTTTGAATCCGTAGGATCAATGGTCGTGTTTGAAGACGGCAGGCCGAAAACGAATGAATACAGGAAGTTCAGGATAAAATCCGTAGAAGGACCGAACGACTACGCGAGCATGGAAGAGGTGCTGACGAGAAGGTTCGAACACGGACTTGAAGAAAGAGAGGCCTCGTCCGAACCGGGCAAGTTCTCAAAATTCCCCGACCTCATACTTATGGACGGAGGAAAAGGTCAGGTGAATGTGTGCGAGGAAGTACTTTCACGGCTCGGGCTTGATATTCCGGTGTGCGGCATGGTAAAGGATGACAATCACAGAACGAGGGGGCTGTATTACCAGAACAGGGAACTGCCGATAGACCGTACGTCCGAAGGGTTTCATCTTATCACGCGCATACAGGATGAAGCACACAGGTTCGCAATCACGTTCCACAGGAAACTGCGGAGCGGCCATCAGGTTCATTCGCTGCTCGATGACATTCCGGGCATAGGCCCGAAAAGAAGAAGGGCGCTCATGAAGGCGTTCGATTCTCTAGATGATATAAAGCGCGCAACCGAAGAGGAACTCCAGGAAGTTGAAGGGTTCAATGCAGCCGCAGCAAAAAGTGTTTATGATTTTTTCCATAAAAGCTCATGACAGGCACTGCTGTGGTTTATTGGAAGCTATTGTGATATACTTTATCATATGCCGTATGGCAAAGAAGAATCGGGAGGGACGATATGCCGTCTGTATCAGTTAAAGAATTGATCGAAAAAATGAAGCTTGTCAACCTGACGCCGGAAATAGACGTTGAGAACATCAGGATCACGCAGCCTGACATCAACCGTCCTGCGCTTCAGATGGCTGGCTTTTTGGAGCACTTTGAGACCGGACGAGTACAGATCATCGGATTTGTCGAGTACACATACATGGAGAAGCTCGATCCGCAGGTCAAGGAGGAACGTTACGGACATATTCTGTGCGATGATACTCCGTGCTATGTTTTCTGCAGGGACCTTCAGCCGGATGAAATGTTTCTTGAAATAGCGAAGGCCCATAACGTCGCAGTGCTGATGTCTCATAAGAGCACATCGAACCTTATGGCGGAAATAATCAGATGGCTGAATGTCAAGCTGGCACCTTGCATCTCGGTTCACGGAGTGCTCGTTGATGTTTACGGCGAAGGTGTGCTGATAACGGGCGAGAGCGGAATCGGAAAATCAGAAGCCGCGCTTGAACTTGTAAAGCGCGGACACAGACTGGTCAGCGATGATGTAGTTGAGATCAGGAAAGTCAGCGATGATACCCTTATCGGAACGGCGCCTGACATTACGAGACACCTTATCGAGCTTCGAGGCATAGGTATAGTTGATGTTAAAATGCTGTTCGGTGTATCGTCGGTAAGAGAGACTCAGAGCATCGACCTCGTCATAAGACTTGAAGAGTGGGATAAGGACAAGGATTATGACAGGATAGGTCTTGAAGAGGAATACACTGAATATCTCGGGAATAAAGTAGTGTGCCACAGCATCCCGATAAGGCCCGGCCGAAACCTTGCGATCATATGCGAGTCAGCCGCCGTCAACTTCAGACAGAAGAAGATGGGATACAATGCTGCTCAGGAGCTTTATTCGAGATTCCAGAATTCACTGAAGACGAGAGAAGAAGAGGAATAAATATGAGTAAAAAAGTATTCGGCATAGATATAGGCGGAACAACGGTCAAGATGGGACTGTTCACTGAACAAGGTGAGCTCCTTGACAAGTGGGAGATTCCTACAAGAAAAGATAACGGCGGAGCAGGCATTCTTCCTGATATTGCAGAATCAATCAAGAAGAAAATGAGTTCTGACGGAATAGGTCTAGAGGATGTATGCGGCATCGGTCTCAGCGTTCCAGGACCGGTTGATGATAACGGCGTAGTACATACATGCGTGAATCTCGGCTGGGGCACCATCGATCTTGCCGAAGAGATGAGAAAGCACATAGATGTTCCGGTGTTTTCCGGAAATGATGCAAACGCTGCCGCGCTCGGAGAGGTATGGAAGGGCGGCGGAAAAGGCTGCAGGAATGTTGTCGCCGTAACGCTCGGAACCGGTGTCGGAGGCGGAATAATCGTTAACGGGAAAATCCTGTCGGGCTCCGGCGGAGCAGGCGGAGAAATAGGTCACATTCATATGGTGGATGACGAAACTGAAGCATGCGGATGCGGAAACAAGGGATGTCTTGAGCAGTACGGTTCCGCAACGGGGCTTGTAAGGCTTGCCACAAGACGGCTTAAAGAAGATGATGCACCTTCGGTTTTAAGAAATGCACCGTCGCTCAGCGCCAAAACCGTGTTAGATGCTGCAAAGGCAGGAGACGCAGTCGCTATAGAGATCACTGAAAGGTTCGGAGCTATTCTCGGAAAGGGACTTTCGATAGTTGCCGGCGTGGTCAATCCTGAGATGTTCGTTATCGGCGGAGGTGTCAGCAAAGCCGGCGACATCGTGATCGACATTATACGCAAGAATTTTGTGAAATATGTATTTCCGGGAAGCCGCGATACGGCATTCGCGCTTGCGACTCTCGGAAATGATGCCGGAATATACGGTTCGGCAAAATTGGTTCTAGATGGAGTTAATGCCAAGTGAATATTGAAATTACCGAGCAGCTGAAAAGCATCGTTGACAGTTCGCGAATACTCGCAGATGAACCGATGAGGGCGCACACGACTTTCAGAACCGGAGGCCCTGCGGATCTGTTCATCATGTTGAAGAGCATAAAGGAGGCGACAGAAACTGTACGCCTTCTTTTAGCGCATGACATTGACTTTACAGTCATAGGAAACGGCAGTAACCTTCTCGTTTCGGACAGCGGATACAGAGGATGCATACTCTGCATGGGAATGGATGATATAAAGACTGAAGGCGCGAGGATCACAGCAGGGGCAGGCGCGATGCTGTCAAGAATTGCGGGAACAGCATGTGAAAACTCACTTACCGGTCTTGAGTTCGCATCGGGAATTCCGGGTTCGGTCGGCGGAGCGATCGTGATGAATGCCGGCGCATACGGAGGAGAGATAAAGGATGTTGCTTCTTCGGTAACTCTTCTTGACATTATGACCGGTGAAGTTCTTACGCGCTCAGCGGAAGAGATGGAATTCGGATACAGAACCAGCATCGTCAAACAATATCCGTACATCGTTCTTGAAGCGTGTTTTGAACTGTCAGCCGGCGATAAGGCTGAGATAAAGGAAAAGATGGATGATCTGGCAAGACGGCGGAGGGAAAAACAGCCGCTTGAATATCCGAGCGCAGGAAGCACGTTCAAAAGACCTGAGGGGTATTTTGCCGGAAAGCTCATCGAAGATGCGGGACTTAAAGGATTTTCCGCCGGAGGCGCAAGCGTTTCCGAAAAGCACTGCGGATTCGTTATTAATAAAGGAGATGCGACGTCATCCGACATCATTTCCGTTATCCGGACTGTAAGGTCGAAAGTTGCGGAAAAGTTCGGCGTGACTCTTGAACCTGAGGTTGTCATGCTCGGAGAGGACATGCAGTTATGAGATTTGTTGTTGTAACGGGCTTAAGCGGCGCGGGAAAAAGCACAACGCTCAATTTTCTTGAGGACGCAGGGTATTATTGTGTTGACAATATGCCGGTTCAGCTGATCCCCGAGTTCGCGAAGCTCCTCAGCGAGAACCCGGAAATAGAACGGGCTGCGCTCGGTATTGATGCAAGAGAAGGAACGGGGTTTGATGAACTTGAGATGGCGCTCGACAAACTGAGCGCAATCGGGATATCTTTTGAGATACTTTTCCTCGAATCCGATGATTCAGTTCTGGTCAAACGGTATAAAGAAACGCGCAGGCTCCATCCGCTCGCATTCGGCGACAGGGTGGAGACAGGAATAGCAAGGGAGAGAGAAAAGCTTTCCAGCATCAAGAAACGCGCGGGACATATTATAGATACGTCACGGATGCTGACAAGGGATCTTAAAGCTGAGATCGATAAGATTTTCGTTTATGATCAGGGATTCAAAAACCTGTACGTTACCATACTCTCGTTCGGGTTCAAGTACGGGATTCCTGCGGATGCGGACCTCGTGTTCGATGTCAGGTTCCTGCCGAATCCGTATTATCATGATGATCTGCGTCCGCTTTCGGGGCTTGATAAGCCTGTTGCGGATTTTGTACTCGGACATGATGAGGCAACTGAATTTCTTGACAAGCTCGAGGACCTTCTGGCGTTTCTCATTCCGAACTACATCACCGAGGGCAAAAATCAGCTCGTCGTTGCTATAGGCTGCACCGGAGGAAAGCACAGGAGCATAACTCTTGCATCGGCTCTTTATGACAGGATGGTCAGGTACGATGGTTACGGGTTCAAGCTTGAGCACAGGGATTTCGGCAAGGATGCCGCAAGGGGAAAATAAACATGTCTTTTTCCGGAAACATAAAGGAAGAACTTGAACGGATCGTTGCGCCGTCAAGGCACTGCCAGCTTGCGGAGATGGCTGCCATTTATGATTTTTGCGGTAAAACATCAGAGGAAACAGAAGGGGAAATAGTGATTTCTTCTGAAAATGAACTGCCGGTCAGAAAGTTCTTTACTTTATTTAAGAAAACATTTAATATGTATAATGATCGTTATGGCAAAGCCCCGTTTTATAGCAAAATAGGCGCATATTACCGCTTTGCCGTTGATGATGCCGACAGGATCGGCAAGGTCAGATCGGCGATCAGAATGACAACGGATACGATGAGATCCTGCTGCAGGCGCGCCTATGTCAGAGGAGCATTTTTAGCTGCAGGATCAGTCAGCGATCCTGAAAAGTCATATCATTTGGAGATTGTGTGCCAGGATGAGAGACAGGCACATTTTTTAGCGGAATTACTGGCGAGCTTTGAAATCGAAGCAAAGACTGTGATCCGGAAGAAATACCACGTCCTCTATGTCAAGGACGGGTCGAATATCGTTGAGACGCTCAATGTGATGGGAGCTCATGTTGCTCTGATGGATTTCGAGAACATGAGAATACTGAAGGAGATGCGCAACAGCGTCAACCGCAAGGTCAACTGCGAAACGGCCAATATCGGCAAAACCGTGACCGCGGCTCAGAGGCAGATCGACGATATCAGGCGCCTTATGAACAGAGATGAGTACGAGCATCTTTCACCGGCGCTGAAAGCGATGGCGGAACTGCGGGTTTCATATCCTGAAGCTACCTTGAAAGAACTAGGAGAGCTGAGTGAGCCGCCGCTCGGAAAATCCGGAGTTAACCACAGACTGCGCAAGCTTTCCCAGATGGCTCAGGAATCCCTTGAATGGGACAAGGGATAAAAGGAGGAGAATTATGACAAAAAAGGAAACGATCATCCGGCTTGAGAATGGACTCGAGGCAAGACCTATAGCGCTGCTCGTGCAGGTAGCAAGCCAGTATGACAGTTCGGTCTATATCGAATACGCTGATAAGAGAGTAAATGCGAAGAGCATAATGGGAATGATGACGCTGGTTCTTGTGGCGGGAGATAAGGTAACTGTTACCGCGGACGGATCAGATGAGGAAACGGCGGTCGATGCTATCGTTACTTATTTATCTGGAGAATGAAATACCCCATAAAAAGGGAGGATGCCAAGTAGCTAGCTACTTGGCATTTATTATGAAAAAGTATTTGCAATGTAATGTCTCATCTGATAAAAAGTATAGTTCACATAAATGTATAAAAAATGTTCCACAAATGAAAAGATTTTAAAATAAATATGAATAAATTATGAACAAGCGGTTCGTTAAATTGCATTAAAAATTGTATCTGAAATAGTACAAAAACACAAAGAAAATGAGTAATATCGCTAAAAACCTGTCACATATCATAGTGAATGTGGACGTAAAAGTACCGAAAGAGGATATTTTGGCATTTTGCACAAATGCTAACCCGGAAAACGTCGGAATAAGGTTTACATATCTAAGTTATGACAACCAATTTCCCGGTGATGACACCCGTCTGCTGGAAAATCTGATAAAATCTGTTGCAGAAGATACGGATCGGCTGTTCATCATTACTGATACGGAGGCTGCGACAGAATATGCCCGCGGATCCGGGATCGCCTGCGCCGCGCTGCTTACGCCTTATAACAGATCCTGTGCTTTTTCTCAGGTTCTTTATTGCATAGAAGACATCTCCCAGATACCGCTGTACCGGGTTGTAAGAATGTGGCAGCGTCATCACGGTATCCCCTGGACGATAACGGTTACGGACCGCCTTGTCATCAGGGAGCAGACAGAGGACGACCTTGAAGGCCTGTACAGGATATATGCCGATCCGGAGGCTTCGCGCTTTACTGAGGACCTTTATGAGGATCCACGCGAGGAGGCGGAATATCTTCGTAAGTATATCGAAAATCAGTACAGATTTTATGAATTCGGACTTTGGGCGCTGACTCTGAAGGAGAACGGCAAGCTCATCGGACGTGCCGGCATAAGCATTCGAGAGGGCTATCAGATCCCTGAGGCAGGCTATATCATCGGAAAGGAATACAGATGCAGAGGCTATGCCGAGGAGGCGATGAAAGCCATCATAGCATACGGTAGGAGCGAATTCGGATTCGAGGAGTACATGGCCTTCACAAAAGAACAGAACGTTCCGTCCGTAAGGCTCCTCAAAAGCCTCGGTTTTGAAAAACGGGGATATGACCTCATAATGGGTGAGAATCATGCCATGTATATTTTGACCAAACAGCAATAAGATGGTAAAATATTCGGGTATATGTTTACTCTTGATGGGAGTGTGCCATGGACGAAGAAAAAAGGAAAAACAGGAATAAAGGCGACGGCAAGATCATTTCGTATGTAGGTATCGGAATGGTCCTTCTGTCATTCATTCTTGCGGTGGTCGTGACCGCGAACAGCGGGATCGAGCACTTGACCGAAAATCTGATCATGACGATAGCGCTTGCCGCTACGGTCGTCATCATTATCGCGGGCTCACTTACGTTCGCCGTTATCGTTGGCGCGATAGCAACGGTCGTGTTCGCCGGACTGAAGATCTATTCGGTAATGACATATCAGAATGATTTTCCTCCTATCTCATTTCTATGGATAGTGCTTCCTGCGATATGCCTTGTCGGAACAGTGCTCTTTGTCAGGAGATATACACCTCTCATACTTGAGAATGCTCTGCTCAAGAAGCAGATCGCAGAGCTCGTTATGATCGATCCTGTTACAGGTCTGTACAATCTCAGAAGCCTGTTCATGGATATACAGACACAGATATCTTATGCTGAAAGAAATGACAGCCCGATCTCGCTCATGATCATCAGGCTCCGTTATCCCGCAGAAATGAAAAAGGTTCTCAAACCTGCGCAGTACGAGAAAGTGATCAAGCAGCTGTCGCTTCTCATCGTTGATACCGTCCGTCTTGAGGACAGGGTATACTGCATCGATGAGAACGGCGGATTCGGAATCATCCTTACCTGCGATAAGGAAGGCACAAAGATCGTTGAAAAGAGAATCAGGGAAAAACTTGCAGATCCGAAGTGGTTCGAGGGAGTATCTGATAAACAGATAAGAACTGAGATCAAGATAGGATATCTGCAGTACGAGAAGATAAAATATAATCGCAACGCGAACAAGTTCAAGGACGACGTAGAAGAAGAGGTTGAATATGACATGTAATAAGGAGGGGCCCGCTTGCGGGAGGATTCCTTATTACCCATACCTTGTTTTTTAAGGGGCCCGCTTGCGGGAGGATTCCTTATTACTCATACCTTGTTTTTTAAGGGGCCCGCTTGCGGGAGGATTCCTTATTACCCATACCTTGTTTTTTAAGGGGCCCGCTTGCGGGAGGATTCCTTATTACCTACTACATTATTTTTTCCAGGAGGGGACATGAAATATTTTATCACAGGAGGGGCCGGATTCATCGGATCCAACATGGCTGACAGACTTCTGTCAGAGCCTGAAAACGAAGTAGTTGTTTATGATAATTTCTGCACAGGAAGGCATGAGTTTTTAGAGGAGGCCGAAAAGAGCGACAGATTCACGCTCGTTGAAGGCGATACCCTTGACCTTGAAGCACTCACTGCGGCGATGAAGGGATGCGATTTCGTATTCCACTTTGCGGCAAATGCAGACGTAAGGATGGGATGTGAGCATCCGCGCAAGGATCTCGAGCAGAATACGATCGCAACGTTCAACGTGCTTGAGGCCATGAGGGCCAACGGCATAAGCCGGATAGGATTTTCGTCGACGGGTTCCGTTTACGGAGAGGCTGAAGTTATCCCTACTCCGGAGGACGGTCCTTTTCCTGTTCAGACATCTTTATACGGAGCATCAAAACTCGCGTGCGAAGGCCTGCTTGCAGCCTATGCCGAAGGCTTCGGATTCACGGTTTATATATTCAGATTCGTTTCTATTCTCGGTGAGAGATACACTCACGGACATGTATTCGATTTCTGCCGGAAACTTTCAGAAGATCCCACAAAGCTCCATATTCTCGGCGACGGACATCAGAAAAAATCGTACCTCTATGTCAAGGACTGCATGGAGGCGATACTCACGGTCGTAAGAAATGCTAAGGAAAAAGTGAACATATACAACCTCGGAACGGATGAGTACGTTGAGGTAAACGACTCTGTCGGCTTCATCTGCGGAAAGCTCGGAGTTACTCCGGAGTTTACGTATGAAGGCGGAGAAAGAGGATGGATCGGCGACAATCCGTTCATATATCTGGACACGAAGAAAGTCAGATCTCTCGGATGGAAGCCGAAGGCAACAATTGAAGAAGGCGTCATAAAAACCGTAGAGTATCTCATGGCAAACCCGTGGGTATTTTCGGCGAGAGACTGACAGTAAGCAATCTGGGAGAGAATGCCATATGATCATTGCAAGAAGTCCGCTAAGGATAACTCTCGGCGGAGGAGGAACAGACCTTCCGTCATATTATGAGGAGAGAGAGGGTTTCCTCATCTCCGCGGCGATCGACAAGTATGTGTACATCACGCTTCATGAGACTTTTGAGAAGGGATATTTCCTGAAGTATTCCAAATTCGAAAGATGCTCTGAAATAGATGAGATACAGCATCCGATAATCCGTGAAGCGCTTAAGCTTCTTGACTGGAAGAAGACCTGCCTTGAGCTCTGCTCCATGGCAGATATTCCTGCGGGGACAGGTCTTGGATCATCAAGCTCGTTTACGACGGCGCTGCTTCGCGCGCTTCATACGATGCAGGGAAATATCGTCAGCACCCGCACGCTTGCTGAAGAGGCTTGCGAGATCGAGATGAACAGGCTGAAGGAGCCTATCGGAAAACAGGATCAGTACATCGCGAGCTACGGCGGGATCACATGCATGAACTTCCACAGGGACGGATATGTATGGGTAGATCCGCTCAGGATATCTGATGAGACATTATATAATCTTGAAGATAACCTTATACTGTATTTCACAGGATTTTCGCGGTCTGCAGGCAATATTCTGAAAGAGCAGAACGACAAGAGCAAGGAGCATAATGAGGATATGCTGAAGAATCTTGACTTTGTCAAGGATCTCGGATATCAGAGTAAGGATGCTCTCGAAAAAGGTGACCTTGATGCGTTTGCCGACATCATGAATGTTCACTGGGAATACAAGAAAAAACGTTCCGGCGGAATGAGCAATCCGCAGATCGATGAATGGTATGATCTCGCGCTGAAAAACGGCGCGCAGGGCGGCAAGATGATAGGCGCCGGCGGAGGCGGATTCCTCATGTTCTACGTCAAGGATAAAGCCCATCTGCGTGATGCGATGAGAAACACCGGAATGAGCGAAGTAAGGTTCAGGTTCGAGAAAGAAGGATCGAGAGTTCTATGATGAGTCCCGGGGATGTTCAGGTCGTTGTGCTGATGGGAGGCCTCGGTACAAGGCTCAAAGATATTACAAAGGAATGTCCTAAGTCGCTCGTTGATGTGTGCGGCAGACCGTTCTTCGATCATCAGCTGGAACTTCTGACTGCTTGGGGTTTCAGGAAATTCGTATTCCTTATCGGGTACAGGGCTGACATGATCGAGGAGCATTACGGTGACGGCAGCACATACGGAATAACAATAAATTACAGCTACGACGGAGAAAAGCTTCTCGGAACCGGAGGCGCCGTAAGGCGTGCCATGGATCTGCTCGAGGATGATTTTCTCCTTATGTACGGCGATTCCTTCATGGATATAGATTATGCGGAAACGCTCTACCGCTATGAGAGGGGGAAAGCGGAAGGAGCAAAGGCGCTCATGACCGTGCTCCGCAATGCAAACAGGTTCGATAAAAGCAATGTCGTCATGGACGGTGACCGCATTGCGCTCTATGATAAACACAACCCCACCCAGGAAATGGATCATATCGATTACGGAGTGTGCATGTATGAAAAGCAGCTTTTTGAAAGCTATGCGGAAGATGAGGCTTTTGACATAGCAGAGATTCAGCATGAACTTTCCGTAAAGGGACAGATGGTTGCCCAGAAGGTTACGAAGCGTTTTTATGAGATAGGAAGTCCGGGGTCTCTCGCCGAGTTCTCGGAGTATGTCAGAAAACGTTTTGACGAAAGCCATCCTGCCGTTTTCGTTGACAGGGACGGTGTGATCAACGAGATAGTCTGGAACGATGACATCGAGCAGCTCGACAGCCCGATGAAGGTTTCACAGCTGAAACTCCTTCCGGACGTGGCCGAGGCGATAAAGACCATAAAGGAAAAAGGATATTACGTTTTCGTTGTGACCAATCAGCCGGGTGCTGCAAAGGGAAAGACGGACCTTAAGACGCTTTATGATATCAATACTCATATGATAGATCTTCTCGAGGATCAGGGCGCCGAAATAGATGATCTGTTCATGTGCCCGCATTATCCGCGGGAGTTTCCGCAGACAAAAGAGAAATTCCTGATAAAGAAATGCGGATGCAGAAAACCCGAGCCGGGGCTCATTTACAGGGCTATGCGCAAGTATAACATCGATCTGTCAGAATCATATATGATAGGGGATTCGTGCTCGGACGTTCTCGCAGGAGCCGCGGTCGGACTGTCCACTGTGTTCATCGGTGAGGTCAAGTGCGATCTGTGCAAGAGGCTCGGGGATATATCCGCGGACTATATCGCAAGAGACCTGAAAGAGGCGGCTGAAATCATCAGTCCGGCCGAATGAAGCAATACGGTGATCACCCGTAAGGGATCATATAAAGTCTAATTGTTTGGAAATAAGCAATATGGGAAAAGGAGGGAACAATTATGACGAAGGATTACATCAGGCAGTACTTAGAAGAGACGATCAGTATTGCCGAAACAGTTTCACGCGAGGAGATCGAGAAAGGCATCGATATCCTCAGGGAAACGAAGAAGAACGAAGGCAGGCTCTTCATACTCGGAGTGGGTGGAAGCGCAGCCAATGCATCACATGCGGTCAACGATTTCAGGAAGATAGGCGGGATCGAAACTTATGCGCCTACCGATAATGTGTCTGAACTGACTGCAAGAACGAACGACGAAGGCTGGGAGACGACTTTTGCGGAGTGGCTTAAGACAAGTCATTTGAACGGGAAGGATTCCGTGATGGTGTTCTCGGTCGGAGGCGGCAGCGAGACGACATCGCTCAACATCGTTAATGCGCTTAAGCTTGCTAAGGAGCGCGGAGCGAAAATCATTTCCATAGTTTCGAGAACAGGGGGATATTCGAAACAGGTCAGCGACGCGTGCGTGCTGATACCGGTAGTGGATGATGCAAGGATAACGCCTCATGCAGAAGGGTGGCAGGGCGTCATATGGCATCTTATGGTCAACGCACTTAAAGCAGTTTGAATCGAAGGGGGTATGATATGAAAGTAAGCGATCTTACGATCACTATATATGCAGACGGTGCCGATATCGAAGGCATGAAGGAAGAGTACAGGAAAGGAATCGTCAAGGGATTTACGACCAATCCGACTCTGATGAAGAAGGCAGGAGTCAAAGACTATGTGACTTTTGCAAAGGAGTGTGTTAAGGAGATTCCGGATCTTCCGCTTTCGCTCGAAGTGTTCGCGGATGATTTTGAAGGAATGGAAGAAGAGGCAAGGATCATATGCGGCCTCGGCAAAAATGTATATGTAAAGATTCCGATCACCAACTCGAAGGGTGAATCGAGCATTCCTCTGATCAGGAAGCTTTCGGCCGAAGGACTCCGGCTCAATGTTACAGCGATCCTTACTATGCAGCAGATCGAGGAAACGGTAGATGCTTTTGCGGAAGGAACCGAGAACATCGTATCAGTTTTCGCCGGAAGAATAATGGATACCGGTGTGGATGCGGTTCCGATGATGAGGAAGGCAAAAGAGATAGCATCAAAGAAGCCCGGAACGCTTACGCTCTGGGCAAGCTGCCGCGAAGTATATAACATTGTTCAGGCACAGGAATCCGGAACAGATATAATTACAGTGACGAATGCTATCCTTGCAAAGCTTCCGAACTTCGGAAAGGATCTCGGACAGCTTTCGCTCGAGACGGTTCAGATGTTTGCGAATGATGGCAAAAGCCTCGGATACAGTATCCGCGCGTGATTTTCTTGTTATCTTGCATAATATATCAGAATAATTCACGTTATTGTGGTAATTTTTCACAAAAATTTGCCAAATGTTGACAAAACCGCATAACTGCGATATATTTTTTATTGCACATAACGATTTTGCTTTATTTTTAAGTGTTTTATGATGATAAAGGTAGCTTGAAAGGAGATATTTTATCATGGCAGACGTTAAGAAACCTACTGCAACAGTCAAGAAAGCAGTAATCACTGAGCCCGACAAGGCTAAGGAAGCTCTTAAGGCAGCTGTAGCAGAAAAGAAGGCAGCAGCACCTGAAAAGGCAGAGGCTCCTAAGGCAGCAGCACCTGCAAAGAAGGCACCTGCAAAGAAGGCACCTGCAAAGAAGGCTCCCGCAAAGAAGGCACCTGCTAAGAAGGCAGCAGCACCTGCAAAGAAGGCAGCTCCCGCTAAGAAGGCAGCAGCACCTGCTAAGAAGGCAGCAGCTCCTAAGAAGGCAGCAGCACCTGCTAAGAAGGCAGCTCCCGCTAAGAAGGCAGCAGCACCTGCTAAGAAGGCAGCACCTGCAAAGAAGGCAGCTCCCGCTAAGGCAGCAGCACCTGCTAAGAAGGCAGCAGCTCCTAAGAAGGCAGCAGCAAAGAAGGCACCTGCAAAGAAGGTTGAGATCAAGTCTTCTGTTTCACTTCAGTTCCAGGGTAAGGATTACACAACGGCTAATCTCGTAAAGATGGCTAAGGATGCTTACAAGAAGGCAGGCGGCAAGGATACTCTTAAGTCTATCGCCGTTTACGCTAATGTAGATGACAAGATGGGTTATTTCGTTGCTAATGGAACATTCCAGGGCAAGTTCGAGATCTGATTCCTGGATACTATCTGTATAAAAGATTCAAAGGGGACTAGCGATAGTCCCCTTTTTTAACGGAAAAGACTTGATTCGGAGGAACAGTCAATGATCAGACTATATGATAAAGGGGTATTTCTTGAAGACGGGACGAAAATCGTCGAAAGCTCAAATATGAGCGCAGATGAAGCGGCAAAGAATACCATAGCATATTCTATCCTGTCAGAGCATAATACATCGGGGAATATGGATGAGCTTAAGATAAAGTTCGATAAGCTTACAAGCCATGACATAACATATGTCGGTATCATCCAGACCGCACGCGCATCAGGGCTTGAGCGTTTTCCGATTCCTTATGTGCTTACGAACTGCCACAACAGCCTTTGTGCGGTCGGCGGAACGATCAATGAAGATGACCATATGTTCGGACTGACATGTGCGAAGAAGTACGGCGGAGTCTATGTTCCCCCGCATCAGGCGGTCATTCACCAGTTTGCCCGCGAAATGTTAGCCGGCGGCGGTAAGATGATCTTAGGCTCAGATTCGCATACGAGATACGGTGCCCTCGGTACTATGGCTATGGGAGAGGGCGGACCGGAACTCGTAAAACAGCTTCTGGGCAGGACATACGATATCAGCCGGCCTGAAGTTGTTGCGGTCTACATGACCGGAGAACCCCGTCCCGGCGTCGGCCCGCAGGATGTCGCGCTTGCGATAATCGGAGCGGTGTTTGAAAAAGGATATGTCAAAAACAAAGTAATGGAATTCGTAGGTCCCGGAATTGCCAGCTTAAGTGCCGATTTCCGAATAGGTATCGATGTCATGACGACAGAGACCACATGTCTTTCATCGATATGGAAGACGGATGAAACTATCAGGGAATTTTATGAGATACATAACAGAGAGCAGGATTACAAGGAGCTCTCTCCCGGAAGCGTAGCTTTCTATGACGGCATGATAGAAGTTGACTTATCATCGATAGAGCCGATGATCGCGATGCCGTTCCATCCGAGCAATACCTATACGATAGATGAACTGAATGAGAATACCGAGGATATACTCCGCGATGTTGAGAAGAAGGCAGAAGTTGCTCTCGACGGTAAGGTAGCTTACAAACTTATGGACAAGATAAGGGACGGAAAGCTCTATGTCGAACAGGGAATAGTAGCCGGATGCGCAGGCGGAGGATTTGAGAACATCTGCGCGGCAGCTGACATTCTCGAAGGCGCAACAATTGGTGCCGATGAGTTCACGCTCAGCGTCTACCCGGCTTCGATGCCGATATATATGGAACTTATAAAGAACGGATGCGCGGCTAAGCTTCTCGAAACCGGCGCTGTCTTAAAGACGGCGTTCTGCGGACCGTGTTTCGGAGCAGGAGATACACCTGCTAACAACGCTTTCTCGATAAGACATTCGACAAGGAACTTCCCTAACCGTGAAGGCAGCAAACTTCAGAGCGGACAGATAAGTTCGGTAGCCCTCATGGATGCAAGATCGATCGCGGCAACTGCGGCGAACAAGGGATTCCTTACGAGTGCAACGCGTCAGATCGAAAAAGATACGATAAAGAAATATAAGTATTCATTTGACAGCAATATATATGCGAACAGAGTCTTTGACTCGAAAAACGTTGCCGATCCTTTGCAGGAGATCCACTTCGGGCCTAACATCAAGGACTGGCCCGCAATGGAAGCGCTCACAGAAAATCTCGTGCTCAAGGTTGTTTCTGAGATCCACGATCCTGTAACGACAACCGATGAGCTGATCCCGTCAGGTGAGACGTCATCATACAGGTCCAATCCTTTAGGACTTGCGGAATTCGCCCTGTCAAGGAAAGATCCTATGTATGTTCCGCGCGCGAAAGAAGTGAAGGCAGCTGAGGAGCAGAGAGTTTCGGGAAATGATCCGGCAGCGTCTCTTAGTGAGATCGGACCGATATTGGATGCGATAAAACAGCAGTTCCCTGATGCCGACAGGACAAACACCGGAATAGGATCCACGATATTCGCAGTCAAACCCGGTGATGGTTCTGCGAGAGAACAGGCGGCCAGCTGTCAGAAGGTTCTCGGAGGCTGGGCTAACATTGCAAATGAATATGCTACGAAGAGATACAGGAGCAATCTCATCAACTGGGGAATGCTTCCGTTCCTCATTGATGAAGGTGAACTTCCTTTTTCGAATCTGGATTATCTGTTCATACCTCAGATCAGAAAGGCAGTTGAAGAAAAGGCCAAAGACATTACAGCATACACAGTAAAAGACGGCAACCTGAAACAGTTCACGCTTCACCTTGCATCTCTTACGGATGATGAGCGTACGATTATTCTGAAAGGATGCCTGATAAACTATTATGCATCATGAACTGAATGATTTTCGCACCGGCCGGGGATGAACCGGCCGGTGCATTTTATATCTGCCGGCGCATAACGATGGCTTACTGCGCCAGGTCCAGATGCTGCATTGTTCCTATCATTCCGCTCTCATAAAGGAATATTCCGGTCTGTCTTATCCGCGCACGTGTTTCGTTCGTAGACAGATCGTTGAGCGAAAAATCCGTCTTCGCGCTTCCGGTATAGAGCGCGCCGACATCTTTGTCCCTGAGCTTTACAAGCTCCTGAGTGCCATCTTCTTTCAGGAAGGCTATTACAAGCCTGTCGAAAATCTCATCCGCCTCGTCGATCCATCCGTTACCGTCTGAATCATAGCGCGCAAGATCCGCAAATCCGTTGCCCGAAGAAGTTCCGAACAGCTCGCTCCCGTCATTGATGATCCCGTCGCCGTTAAGATCAAGTGCCAGATAGCCGCTGTCATCTACCAGCGCGCTGACTTCCTCGGCTTCGCCGTCGCAGTCAAGATCGAATGATATCTTGACATCGGAAACCTCCGCGATGGAATAATCAAGGTTTATCACAAGCGGATCGGTGAATGTGTGAAGCGTCGTGACATTTTCCTCATAGTACTCTGTAAAACTCCTGCTCATCGTAAGCTCAAGGTCAAAACCGAGTTCCCTTCCGTCTGCGGTAATGACCGTCCCCGCTGTCTTAAAACATGTTTCCTCCGTCTCGGATCTGTAGTACTGGTAAGTTTCGGTAACCTCCGAGACCATTGCCCCTCCGCCCTGGGAGGGCACCTCAAAGCCGTTCCCCCTGACTCCGAAAAGCATCTTCAGAAGAAACTGGATGCACTCGACTCTTATGCGGTTCATGGCATCCCGCTGAAGCCGTTCTTCGAGACTTGAGGTTGCTGCATTTGCCCTCATCCGGCTCAGGATCCCGCCGAAATCATCTTCAGCGGAGCGCGCATCTGTCTTAGAGGAAGAATCTTCTTCCTCTGTTTCTGAAACGTCCTGTTTCTCTTTGGCCTGATAGGCTCCATCAAGAATACCGGGGAATGCGATGAATTTCCCCGATGCGCTGTAGCCTTTCATGCTCACAGAAGTATAAGTTCTGGCGGATTCCATTCCTATACTGCTGCTTGCGATTTTCAAACAATCCCTCCTTCATAAAATTATTTTTCCGGCATGACCTGACCGAAAAACAAAAAAACGGATCCATATAAGAATCCGTTCGCAGTCTTAAGCCAGTCCATGATGCCGTATAGGAGATGAAACTGTCAGCGCAGATTTCATCTGAATATTATATCGGAGAAATATTAAGAATTGTTAACCCTAGTCCTCTTCGAGAACAGAGAATTCAAGATAGTCAAAAGGAATCTCTTCGATGAAGCTGTCTTTGCGGAATCTGACTTTTGAATATTTTCTGAAATCAGAAATGTTTGATTCAAGCCAGATGGGCTTGGGTATATCGAATTCATAGCTGATCTTTTCAATCGCGGAAAACACCTTATGCGTACGGGTGTCATTGCCGATATCTATTATGACGGTATCCCTTATCATTCTGTTTTCTTTGAACGTCCTTGCCCAGAATCTCATGGACTGATTATAGTATAAATATTTTTTGTTAACAATCAGTGAACAGAATGAAAGGGTGAGATTTTTATGATATAATATTTTCAGTATCTGCCGGGGGTGAATTTATTGGAAGTAAACTTTGATGATAAAGAGCAGGATATAACGTGGGAGGAGATAATTCTCCTGCATAATTCGGCTTTAAAAGAGATAGGAACGAAGCTTGAGATCTTGAACGATGAGTTTCAGCACATCCATCAGTATAATCCTATAGAGCATATCAAATCCCGTATCAAATCACCGGAATCCATAGTCCGTAAGCTTAAGAAAAAGGGATACGAAGTCACGCTCGAAAACATGGTCAAGTATGTGAATGATATTGCGGGAATACGCATTATCTGTTCTTTCACGTCGGACATTTATCAGATAGCGAACATGCTGAGAAAGCAGAACGACATCAAGGTGATATCGACGAAGGATTATATAGAAAGTCCTAAGGAGAGCGGATACAAGAGCTATCACATGCTTGTCAGCATTCCGATCTATCTGTCGGATTCGGTCGTTGATACAAAGGTCGAGATTCAGATAAGAACGATCGCAATGGATTTCTGGGCAAGCCTGGAGCATAAGATGAACTACAAGTTCGAAAGCGATGCGCCGGAGCAGATCAGAAAAGAGCTTTTTGAATGCGCAATGATGGTAGAGCAGCTCGATGACAGGATGCTGATAATAAATGATAAGATCCAGAGAGCGAAGAAAGAAGAGGCGATCTGGAAGATAGACTAGAGTCGGACGCTCGCCGATGCAAATTTGACTTCGTCGAATGCGGCTCGCGGAGCAGGAAGGAATCTTCCCATCTTCGATGGGCCCCTCCTTCCTGCATAAAATGAGGAGTGGCCAGGTGGATGAGAGTCACCTGGCCAATATTATGAAAAAATACATCTGGTTGTTTGGAGAATGTCCTCCAATGGAGATATTTAAAATATAACACCGCTTTATGAACAAATAATGAACAAAAAATGAATATATAGTAAATGTTTCCAAACAGGATAAATAATTACCCCTATTTATTGTATATTATGCACAATGGATAAAAAACAACACAGAAGCCGATATTGTGTTTTAATCCGAAAAATGATAGAATATATCAGATATTTGGGCGTTTCATCACAATATCATGCAGATAATGAACAGTCAGGCCCTGGGAGGTAAAAATGGACGGATTCAGAGAAAGATTAAGCGGAAGATACGATCGCTCGGGAATGAGGGGCAACGGATATGACCGGACGGCGGAAGACAGGTATGAAAATGACAGATACGAAAGAGCTCCGAGAAGAGGCGCAGAAGGTGTTTCTCAGGAAGCCATAAGCGATGCGGTAAACGATGTCGTAACAAAGGCGAACAGAGAACAGCTTGACGTTATAGCGGACTTTTTCGATGAGGCAAAAGCCGACAGAATGGAGTCGGAAAGAGCCATTATAGATGCGATCTCACATGGTTTTTCTGATTCGGCAAGGGAGTTTTCAAAGGCGGCTCCGGTTCAGCAGGAACCCATTACAGTCGTTGATGAGCAGAATGCTGAGACACTTGCGAGAATCGAGCGCATTGCCGGACAGAACGCGGAAGCGCTCAATGAAAGCAGCGAGCTTCTCGAGAGAAACGTTGATTCATTAAGATCAAATTCAGAGCTCTTAAATGAGATAAGGGGCACGTTAGGCAGTCTTATTTCATCATCAGAGGAAATGAAGGCATCTTCGGCGGAGCTTAAGGAAAGCATCAGACAGTCCGTGCAGGAAATGTCAAATACTCCCGCGCCCGCTCCGATGCAGGATCTCACGGTTGATTTTACAAGCGAGAAAGAGGAGATAATCGGCGCTGTCGGCGATAACAGGGCGATCCTCAACATGATCCGCCAGGACGTTCTCAACGGTTTTGCTAAGAGCCAGGCTGAAGAAGAAGAAGCAGAAGACAAGCCTGCGCCCTTTACGTCAGAGGAAGCCGAAAGATTATATAAAGAACTCGAGGATCATGTCCATAAGGAATGCGTAAAATGCTACAGGAATATGCAGTCAGCCCTTACGGAGCAGAATTCCGATGCCGATGACGGAGTGTCAAAGAGCATTTCGGGTATGAGGATCATGGTGCTTCTGGCGATGATCTTCAGCATACTCGGTTTCGGCGGTGCAATTTTAAATCTTCTTTATAATCTTGGATATATAATGTTCTGATCGATATACGGCATGAGTTTTTTTACGAAATACGTAAATATCATTAAATATTCACATTATTTAGCAATGCTGGTGACAGCATTGCTAATTTTTGTGTGCGCGCCGGGGCTTCAGAAGGTTGAAGACAAGGGCAGCAACAAGGTCAGTATTTTCGTTAACGGAACTCAGGTCGGAACGGTCAAAGACGCATCCGAGGCGGAAGGCATGATAATGGAGGCGAGACGCCGCATCGCTGCGGAAAACAGCGGACTCGTGCTCGTTGATTCTGAGGTTGTTCTGTCCGGATCTACGGATGTTGTTGGCCTTGTGGATGACAGGCAGACAATAGTCGACAATATTTATAACGTCTTTCGCGAGAGCGTGATGAAAACGAAACAGCCTGCATATGAGGTCAAGATAAATGAGTTCACTGTCAATCTGAAGAGCATAGATGACGTCATAGCGCTGCTCAATGCGTCAAAAGCCGAGTATGATCCCGATTCTGAATGGAAGGTATGGCTTGTCACGGATAACTCGCGGGAGCTTAACGTAATGACGACGAAGATTGAAAAAGTATCCGAGCAGAAAGCGCCGGTTATCGATAAACCCGTTGTTTTCCCGAGAGGCGGTGCGCTTCTGAAAATGGAAGAGATATACGACTCGGCATTTTCGAAAAACAGGGAGGATGCTTTCGAATTCGGCGTCAGGAACATCGATTTCGACGAGAACGTGGAAGTCGTTCAGGCCTATGTTGACGGCGATAAGATAAGCACCCTTGAGGATGCGATAGAAGCCGTAACGAAGACCAGCGAGAGAAACAAGATATATGAAGTCGTTGCCGGGGATACGCTCGGTGCCATCGCGCAGAAGAACGACATGTCGATAGAGGACATCATAAAGCTCAATTCGGCAAGTATTCCGAACGAGAGCGCAATGCTGCGAGTAGGCGATGAGATAACGATTTTCTCCCCTGAACCTGAGCTTTCCGTTGTAAGGACGGAGAGAAGGTACTACGAAGAAAATTATGATGCTGAAGTCGTCTACATTGATGAGGATGAGTGGTACACGAACCATACGGAGATCATCCAGCAGCCTGTTACGGGATACCGTAAGGTTGTCGCTGATGTCACGTACAGAAACGCAGAGCTGGTCAACACCGACATACTGTACGAGAATGTGACCGTCAAGGCTGTGTCGAAGATCATAAAGCGCGGGACGAAAATCCCTCCGACATACATTTATCCCGTATGGGGCAGAATATCTTCAGGCTTCGGAAAGAGAAAAGCACCGAAAAAGGGCGCGAGTACATATCATAAAGGTGTTGATTTCGCAGTTCCGATCGGAACCGCAGTCATGGCTTCGTGCGGCGGAACCGTTACGAGGGCCGGCTGGGGAAGCGGATACGGATACTGTGTCTACATACAGCATCCTGACGGAAGGAGCACGAGATACGGGCATCTGAGCAAAGTTCTGGTAAAGGCGGGGCAGAGTGTCTCGCAGGGACAGAAGATAGCTCTCAGCGGAAACACCGGCGTTTCGACGGGACCGCATCTGCATTTTGAGATACTTATCGGCGGAGGACAAGTAAATCCGCTCAAATATCTGCAATGATTTTTGTGTATTTTGTTACATTCAACAAAAAAATGCTCAACTATTGAAACAGATTTTCAAGGGTATTATAATTGCTTTCGAGGTGTAAAAGTTGGAGCAGTATATTATAAAGGGCGGCAGTCCTCTGGCGGGCGAAGTTGAGATCGGCGGCGCGAAAAATGCGGCGCTCGGCATCCTGGCAGCTTCCGTTATGACTAAGGATCCCGTGATAATTGAAAATCTGCCGGATGTCCGTGATACCGCTGTGCTCATACAGGCAATGGAAAGCATAGGCACAAGGGTCGAAAGGATCGACAGGCACACCGTGAAAGTCATCGCGGCGGGCATAAACAGCTATTCCATCGAAGACGGCTATATCAAGAAGATCAGGGCTTCATACTATATGCTGGGTGCGCTTCTCGGAAGATTCAAAAAGGCTGAGGTTGCGCTGCCGGGAGGATGCAATATCGGAAGCAGGCCTATCGACCAGCATCTGAAGGGCTTTCGGGCTCTCGGAGCAAAAGTAGAAGTATCGCGTGGAATGATTTCCGCTGAAAGCGAAAATCTTGTCGGCAATCATATATACATGGATGTTGTCACTGTCGGCGCGACAATAAATGTAATGCTCGCGGCAACGCTCGCTAACGGCAAGACGATAATCGAGAATGCCGCAAAGGAGCCGCACGTAGTTGATGTTGCGAACTTCCTCAACAGCATGGGAGCGAACATCAAGGGTGCCGGTACCGACGTTATAAGGATAAAAGGCGTTGAAGAGCTTCACGGCTCGACGTATTCGATAATTCCCGATCAGATTGAAGCCGGAACTTTCATGTTTGCGGCGGCGATCACGAAAGGGGATATAATGATAAAGAACGTTATCCCTAAGCATCTTGAATCCATAAGCGCTAAGCTCATTGAGATCGGATGCGAGATAGAGGAGTTTGATGACTGCCTGCGCGTAGTTGCGACAAAGAGACTTGCGAGCACGCATGTCAAGACGCTTCCTTATCCGGGATTCCCGACCGATATGCAGCCTCAGATAACGACGACGCTTGCGCTTTCTGAAGGAACGAGCATTGTTACGGAGAGCATATTTGAAAACCGGTTCAAGTATGTCGGAGAGCTCCAGAGAATGGGAGCGAATATAAAAGTTGAAGGAAATACGGCTATTATCGAGGGCGTTGATTCGTTTTCCGGAGCAGGGATCTCCGCACCGGATCTCCGTGCAGGAGCGGCACTAGTGTTGGCGGCCCTTGTGGCGGACGGGTTCACGATAATAGACGATATAAGGTTCATAGAAAGAGGCTACGAAGATTTCCCTGAAAAGCTTACAGCTTTGGGAGCATGCATGGAAAAGGCGGAAAGCGAGAGAGACATTCAGAAGTTCAAATTAAAGGTCGGATAACTCATCCGGCCTTTATTATTTGACATTTTGCATGGTCATTCTTTATAATTACTCTGGATTTTATTGTAGTTTAAGGAGATTGTTCGTGAGAAGAGTACGGATTTCCGAACTCCGCCCCGGAATGAAAACGGCGGAGGACGTGTATTCTTATAACAATCAGATGATAGTACCGAAGGGCTCGACGCTTGATGATAAGATGATCACGCGTCTTGAGTTCTATTCTGTTCTGGCGGTCCGTATCATGGATGACAACGAGGATGATTCTGCGCCCGCGCCTGCATCTTCTCCTTCGTTCTCTGAAGGTCCGGCAATTGACGACAACACCGCATATTCCCAGAAAGTTAAGAACAGCAAACAGTTCAAGAGATTTGAGGCGACTTTCCTTGAGAACACGGAAACCTTCAAGGAAAATCTCAAGAATATTGCAGAGAACGGTGCGGAAATCGATAGCCGTTCGATGATAGACAGCATAACGGGACTCATCACGGAGGACATGACGGGCATAAGCGTGTTCGATATGCTCCATAACATGCGCCAGTATGATGATTTTACGTATATGCATTCTATGAACGTTTCGCTTATATGCAACGTTTTCGCCAAGTGGCTCGGAATGTCGAAGGAGGATGTGGACATCCTTACTCTCGGCGGGCTTCTCCATGACATAGGAAAGCTCAAGATTCCCGATAATATCATAAGAAAACCGGAGAAGCTCTCTCCTACTGAATACAACATTATAAAGACGCATTCACTTCAGGGCTACAATATATTAAAGGAAAAGAACATAGACGAAAACGTGAAGCAGTGCGCGCTCATGCACCATGAGAGATGCGACGGAAGCGGATATCCGCTCGGGCTTACCGGCGACAAGATCAATACTTATGCAAAGGTAGTTGCCATAGCTGACGTCTATGATGCTATGACGGCCGCGAGAGTATACCGCGGACCTCTGTGCCCTTTCAAGGTCATAGGCATTTTTGAATCTGAGGGACTTCAGAAGTATGACAGCCATTATATACTTACGTTTCTTGAACACGTAGCAACAACATACATGAACAACAGGGTTAGGCTTAACAACGGACTGGAGGGCGATGTCATATTCATGAACAGGAACCAGTACTCCAGACCTATGCTCCAGTGCGGTGACAAGTTCATCGACCTGTCAAGGGAACCCGACCTGTATATAGAAACGTTTGTCTGATGACCTAGGAATATGATATAATACATCTGTTGTTGTGTTCAATTTTCTGAATACGAATGAGGGACAAGAGAAATAGGAGGGATTTATTATGACATTTATGGAATCGATTCAGACAGTATTTCAGAAGTATGCTGTTTTTGAAGGAAGAGCAAGAAGAAGTGAGTACTGGTGGTTCTGCCTTGCTTATGCTATTGTTAATTCGGTTCTTTCGGGACTTGCACGGGGTCTTTCAGGCGGAGCAGCCGGAACGCTCTTAAGCGTAATTTCGGGAATCGTTGCATTAGGATGCCTTGTGCCTTCGATCGCGGTAGTAACGCGCCGTCTTCATGACACGGGAAGAAGCGGCTGGTGGCAGCTCCTTGCGCTTACCTGCATAGGCGGAATCGTTGTTCTTGTATGGCTCATACAGGATTCACAGCCCGGTGATAACCAGTACGGACCGAATCCTAAGGGAATGTAATACTTTTCATAGTTATTTTCATCGAACTCCCCGCTTATGGCGGGGAGTTCTGTTATGTGGAATTGAATGCCCGTTTGTGATAGAATTACGTTTAAGATATTATTGCTTCCCAAAAAGGATGGATCATATGAATTCAAAGATAAAATCGCTTCTTGACGAACTGACACTTGAGGAGAAGATCAGCCTGTGTTCGGGGTCTGACTACTGGCACACGAAAGAAATAAAAAGGCTCGGAATACCGGCTGTGATGGTAAGCGACGGACCTAACGGACTGCGCAAGCAGGATATGGAAAATGCCGAGAGCGCGGCAAATACAAGCATAAAAGCTGTCTGCTTTCCTGCGGGTGTCAATCTTGCGGCGAGCTTTGATACGGAAACTGTAGAAAGAGCCGGAGAAGCGATCGGAAGCGAGTGCCAGGCAGAAAACGTGGCAGCAATTCTGGCGCCCGGAATAAACATCAAGCGTTCTCCGTTGTGCGGAAGGAACTTTGAATACTATTCTGAAGACCCGTTGCTTGCCGGAAAGATAGCGGCAGCCTACATAAGAGGGGTTCAGTCAAAGGGAGTCGGGACATCTCTTAAGCATTTCTGCGCCAACAATCAGGAATTCAGGCGCAATAGCTATGATTCAAGAGTGGATGAGAGGACTCTGAGGGAAATTTACCTTAAAGGCTTTGAGATCGCGGTAAAGGAGTCTGAGCCGTGGACGGTGATGTGCGCATACAATATGGTCAACGGTGTTCAGATGTCGGAGAACAAAAGGATTCTCACTGACATTCTCCGGGATGAATGGGGATTCAAGGGACTCGTCGTAAGCGACTGGGGTGCCGTAAGGGACCGCGTGAAGGGAATAATCGCCGGCCTGGATCTTGAGATGCCGTATTCTTTCGGAGCGTATGACGGACTTGTTGCCGAAGCGGTAAGAAACGGCGAGCTTGACGAGGCCGACCTTGACCGCTGCGTTGCCAGGGTGCTCGAATTCGTATACAGAGCGATCGAAAATCATGATGATGATGCTTCGTGGGATAAGGATGAGCATCACCGCCTTGCTAGGGATATAGCCGATGAATGCATCGTGCTTCTGAAAAACAAGAACAAAGTGCTCCCGATAAAAAGCGATGAATACACCCTGTTCATCGGAGGATTCGCGAAGAAGCCGCGCATGCAGGGCGGCGGAAGCTCTCACGTCAACTGCGTGAGCATCGACTCTGTTCTTTATGCCGTCCAGGGCAATACGAAAGTCACGTATGAAGAGGGATTTTCGGCTGTGGACGATTCCTATGATGAGAGAAAATTCCAACGCGCCGTAAACGCCGCTGCGGATGTCGATAAGGTCGTAGTGTTCGCCGGACTTCCGGACGGATGGGAAAGTGAAGGCTATGACAGGAAACACATCGATCTGCCGAAGGTGCAGAACGATCTCATAGAAGCGGTTGCAGCCGTTAATCCGCATGTGGCAGTTGTCCTTGAGAACGGATCACCTGTGGCGATGCCATGGATAGAAAAAGCTGAAGCTGTCATGGAAACGTATCTGTGCGGAGAAGGGGTCGGAGTCGCGACAGTTCGTGCGCTTTTCGGAAGAAGCAATCCTTCTGGAAGGCTGCCCGAGACATTCCCGTTGCGGCTTGAGGATAACAGTGCATACATCGATTTTTCCGGGGACTGTTCACAGATCGATTACCGCGAAGGGATTTTTGCAGGATACAGGTACTACACGAAGAAAAAGATTCCGGTGCTGTTCCCGTTCGGGCACGGATGCTCATACAGCACTTTTTCTTATGGACGCATGACGGTTGATGCCGAAAAGATGAAGGATAATGAAACAGTGGAAGTTGCCGTTGACGTGATCAACGAAAGCGATATCCCCGGAAAGGAAGTCGTGCAGCTCTACGTCGAACCTGATATCGAAAATACAAAGATACGAAGGCCTGTCCGGGAACTTCGGGCATTTTCGAAGATCCATCTCGATCCTCATGAAAAGAAAACGGTAAGCTTCATACTTGATAAGAGTGCTTTTGCGTATTATGACACTGATATTTCCGACTGGTATGTCGAACCTGGTGATTACAGGATCGAAATATGCAAGGATGCGGAGACTGTAATCGGATTCAAGACCATCAGCGTTGTTCCTAAAAAGCGCAAGAAGATCGTATATGATGAGAATTCGATATATAAGGATATAATGGAAGATCCTGCGGCAAGAAAGATCGCAAAGCCGTTCTTTGACAGATACATAGGGGAGCATCTGACTTCTCAGAATACGGATGAGAGCGCGGAGGAAGCTTTCGGATCCGATTATGAGGTATATCTTGCGGATACGACATTGCGTACAACAGTCAATATGAGCAACGGTCTTATAACCTATGAAGATATGAGGGAGCTCATCGAAAAACTCAACAAGTGATATACAGAATTACAGGAGGATGAACATGTTCTTAAAAGGCTATGAACAAAAGCAGTCCGGTGAGAAAAGATTCTCATCGAAAATCAAAAAGGCGGTAAGTGCTGTGCTTCTTTTTGCGCTTCTTGTTTCGACCGCTGGGTGCAGCGCGACCTTCAGCACGAACGGAAATGCTGCGCCGGCAGAACCTGCTTCGGAAGCTGAACAATCAGCTGATGAGAATAAGGAAATGAAGCAGGAGGCCGAAAGCGGAGATCTTAACGGAGAAGTAAAGACACTTACGCGCAAGAGCCTCATCAGCGGAACAGATGATGAAAGCAGCATAAGAAACCTTAAGCCGTCAGTTCCCGAGATCAAGATCGCGGACGATATGAGCAATATCATCAACTTCGATGAATACAGCTATAATGATGAGAAGATGCTGAAGATGCTGAAGGACAACGGGTTCGTCGTAGTGGACGGAGCGGGACGTGAATTCTTCGAGATATATGAGAACAACAGGTATTTCCAGACGCCCAATTTCGTAACTGTCGACTCTATGATGCATACATATCACGTATACTTTGCGTATCTTATGCGTGATATCGAAAAAAATCATCTTTATGATGATCTGTCGGACCTTACGGCAGATATGCTGAACGAAAGCTATGATCAGTATAAGGAACTGAAGGGAACCGAGTGGGAAGATGCGGCAAAGAGGAACGTGGCGCTCTTTTCAGTCGCTGCGGTTCTGCTAGATGAGTCTGCGAAGGTTCCGTCTGTCGTAAAGGACACGGTAAAGACGGAATATGACCATATAATGAAGGCAGAGGGAATCGACACATCAGCTGTCACGGAAGATTTTGAGGATTATTCCCAGTACAAGCCGCGAGGATATTATGAAGGGGATAAGACGCTCGAGAAGTATTTCAGGGCTATGATGTGGTACGGAAGGATCCAGTACACTCAGGAGTTTGAGGACCTTGACAGATCGGCGCTTCTTGAAACGCTCGCTCTTGATAATGGACACTATGACAAGTGGAGCTCCATATATGCGGTTACGGCGTTCTTCGCAGGTGCAAGCGATGACCTCGGATACTGCGAGTACATGCCGGTAATTGAAAAGGCATACGGAAAAGGCGCGGGCATTTCGGATCTGCCCGGGAATGATAAGGCATGGAAGGAATTCCATTCGCTTACCGCAAAACTCCGCGCACCTAGGATCAATTCCATTCCGATCGGTGATACCGAAGAGAACAAAGATGAAGACAATGTGATCCCGGGATACAGATTCATGGGGCAGAGATTCACGATAGACGCAACGATCATGCAGGAACTCGTTTACCGCAGAGTCGGCGAATTTGAAGATGAAGACAAACGTATGCTTCCTGATTTTCTCGATGTTCCGGCAGCGCTCGGCTCCGAAAAAGCATATTCGCTTCTTAAAGACATGGGTGCGACAAAGTATAAGAACTATGACAGGAATCTCGAAAATATGAGGGAAGAATTCAACAATGAGGACAGCTCTCTCTGGAATGCGAGCCTGTATGCGAGCTGGCTGAATACTCTCAGACCGCTCCTTGAGGAAAAAGGAAAAGGTTATCCGTTCTTCATGCAGAATGATGAGTGGACGAAGAAGGACCTCGAGACTTTCGCAGGAAGTTATACCGAGCTTAAGCATGATACTGTTCTCTATGCAAAACAGATGATGGCCGAGATGGGCGGCGGCTGGGAAGAAGACAAGGACTTCAGAGGTTACGTCGAACCTGAACCGCTTGTCTTCGCAAGGTTTGAAAAGCTTGCTGAAAGTACTGCTGAAGGACTCGATGAGCTCGGCTATCTTTCAGACGCCGATGAAGAGAACCTGAAGAGGCTTGCTGAGCTTGCCGGAAAGCTTAAGACCATATCCGTAAAAGAGCTCTCGGATGAAAAGCTCGATGATGATGAATACGAGCTGATCGAGATATACGGAGGCGAGATCGAGCATTTCTGGATGGACGCTATGAAAGCACAGACTGGAAATGAATACCCCACATCTGATGACTATCCGGCCGCGATCGTCGTTGATGTCGCAACGGATCCTAACGGAACCATTCTTGAGATGGCAACCGGAGACCCGGCTGTGATATATGTTGTAGTACCTGTCGACGGTAAGCTCAGAATCGCAGAAGGATGCGTCTACAGCTTCTATCAGTTTGAGCAGCCGCTGTCAGACAGGCTTACGGATACACAGTGGAGAAAGATGATGGGTATCGAGATGGACAACTATGAGAGCTACAATGATTACGGAAAGGCCGTAGATCATCCGGATTGGACGAAGAGCTACAGATTCTTCTACAGATAGGAATAATGAAGAAAAGGATAAGAAAAGCAGCAATTATAATATCATTGATCACAGCAGCGATTATCGCTGCTGTGTTTTTCAACAGGATCGCTGCCGGATTTGTCATATCAAATATAATTCTGCCGGATTATTCGCATCCAAACGACAAGACAGTAAGTGATGAAGACTCCGGAATCGTTATTACAGAAAAAGGCCGGCGGCTTAAGGTTGCAAAGGATGGAAAGGTCATATGGGAGCTTCCGAGAGAAGTTTACGCACAGGATTTTCTGTACGAGGATATCGACCATGATCAGCAAAAAGAGCTTTTGGTCCTATGCTGGAAGAGGGGCAGGTTCGGAGAGCATAAGCCTACATGGGTTAAGGAAGATGAAGAAAGCTTTTCTCAGCATATTTTCATTTACGAGACAGACGGCAAGGTTGTTCCGAAGTGGATGGCATCAGATATAGGGATGGATGCAAAGAGCTGGGAATTCGATGACGGAGTGCTTTCAATAACCGACACGGATGGCGAAGTGACCCAGTGGGTATGGATTTACTGGGGGCTTGAGAAAATATAGCAAACGCGCGCAAACTGTGATATAATAACTCTGTATATTAAGCAAACAGGGATGTTTGCCGATAACAACAGTGTGTATACTTTGTTAATGCAAGGAAGCATGGGGGTACAAAATGGAATCGATCAGAGAACAGAAATTAGAAGCATTAAAGAATGCGGCGGACTATCTTGACAGGCTTATCCCCGCTATGGAGGAAGTCGTTTCTGAGATAAAAGGGGATATGAAGGATGATACTATCGACTTTCTTCACCAGGTGATCGACGGGTTCAATTTCATGGTTGAAACCTACAATGTCACTGAGGATATCGTAAACGATCCGGAGCCGCTCATAATCAATGAGGAATTAGAGAAAGCAGTCGGGCGTCTCAGCGACGGGTTTTCAAAGAAAGATTATGCTGCAATAGCGGACGGCCTTTCCACCGATGCGATACCGTTCCTTAAAGTATTTAAGGAAGCGGCGTTAAGAAGCGCATGAAATGAAATAATATGAAAAAGCTCTGCAGAATCTGCAGAGCTTTTTTCATGCGGTAAAGGAAAAAACAGGATCAGCAATAACTTGAGAACATCATTCCGCTGTAATTACTGGTAACATAAGGAGCCGCATAGCTATGACCGGGGTTCTTGTAAGCAACGACGGTCTTCTGCGTATATTCCATCGGATCAAGGGCAACCTTGTTGGCTCTGCCGAGTACTCCTTCAGCGAACTTTCTGATGGAACCGAAACGAGCCATCGCATCTTCCTCGCGCGCTGTCTGCGTCAGGAGGGCCTTGTCAATGGAAATGGTGCCGTCTTCGCCGAAGTTCAGGCCGATCGCTTCAAGATCTGACGAATAAAGCTGAGAAGTCTTGTTCATCTCGCCGATCAGCTTCCTCGAATACGGCTGCGACTCAGAATAGGAGTTGATATTATTGATGAAGGAGTTGTATCCGTCTACAAGAGACGAGATGTTCTCGGTAACGGACTCTACATCCGTCTTGAGCCCTATGCTGACCGAGGTTCCTTCTTCACTTATACCTTTAAGATTGATATCGTACATCCTCTCGATCGAGAAATGATTGGAGAATGTGCTTCTCTCTTCGCCGTTCAGGGTGAACAGTGAATTCTTTGGATATTCGGTTACGTCTCCGATACCGAAATACTCGACGGTACCTGCCGTCTTGTGTGTATTGTTATCGGAAACGATGAAGTTCATATCATCTTTGCCCCTGACACCGGTGTCATCCGAAACGATGGAAAGAGCAACCTTTCCGCTGTCATCAGTAAGAACTGATGCGCTGACTCCGATGTTTGAACGGGTGATGAGCCTTGCAAGCTTCTCTTCAACGAGCTTGTTGGTGTCGTTTTCGCCGATATTGAACTGGAACTCGTAATCCATATCCCTTGAATGGATATCGAAAGAATATGTTCCGAGAGCTAAGTCCATCGTATCAGGCTCTAAGAACTTGCCGCGGTTTTCCTGTGCGCTTGCAAGCTGCTCGACCGATATTTCCAGATTCGGGATCGAATCTGGATCCATATCGCTGCCCCCGATGAAGGAAGCCTGAACAATGTTCTCGTCGCTTGAGGAAACTGACTTCTGATCGAGCATTCCGTCGGAATCATTCATTGAAAGAGAGGAGATCACGTTCTTAAGAGCACGCGCATTTTCTTTAAGCCCAACTGCGAACTCCTGAGTGGCCGGTGAAGTGTCAAGCAGGAATAGGGGCGCATCTTTATTCATTTTGACAATGGAATTATAAAGACCACGAAGCTCGCTCTTCTTATGGGTATCATACTTACTGTTGGTACCCGATGGCGCGTATGTGGTCAGGAAATGATTATATACAGTAGAAATAGCTGTATTATCTGCCATTGTTTGCCCCTCCTTTCCTCCTTGAATGGTAAGCTTCCTCAGAATCAGTTCCGAGTCCTGTCCATAGGAGATGGACAGACGCCTGGGCATAAAATGCTACTTTTATGTCTATATACTACTCTTATTGTTACGTAAATGCAAGCGGTAAATACCCCAAAAACCGCCGAAAAACTAACAATTTTCGCATGTTTGTATTGGGCATAATCACAGCAGAATCACACAGTGATCAATATGCTGCGGTCAAAAAATTTTTTTTACTATAAGCTGTAGTTATATTATATAAGAAAAAAGACAAAAACCGATTGACGAAAAAGGCCCTCTATGGTATATTGTTCGGGCGAGACGATTTCAGGTCTTTTTTTTGTGCTACAAAGGAATCGGCGGATAGGGCCGATCCGATCAGAGAGGTGAAAACATGCGTACCAGAATAACACTTGCCTGCACAGAGTGCAAGAACAGAAACTACGACACGAAAAAGGATAAGAAGACTCATCCCGATCGTATGGAAACAAAGAAGTACTGCAGATTCTGCAAGAAGCATACATTACATAAGGAGACGAAGTAATGGCAGAGACGAATAGCGGAGCGGATGTTGCAAAGAAGGGCAAAGGCTGGTTCAAAGGTCTTAAGGCCGAATTCAACAAGATCAGCTGGACTTCCAGAGATGACGTCACAAAACAGACGATAGCTGTTGTTGCAGTATCTGTTATCCTTGGACTTCTGATCGCGGGTATAGATTTCCTTCTTCAGTTGGGAATCAATTTCCTTGTAAGTCTGTAAGGAGGGTTAGGCATGGCAGATACGACAGATATGGAGCTTTCGGAAGAGATCAAGGAAGAAACAGCCGAGGGATTTGCCGAGGATGCTGCAGCCGAAAGCGGACCGAAGGCAAACTGGTATGTTGTCCATACGTATTCCGGATATGAAAACAAGGTAAAAGCAAATATAGAAAAGACGATCGAGAACAGGCATCTTGAGGATGAGATACTTGAGGTAAGAGTTCCTATGCAGGACGTTACAGAAGTCAAGAACGGAGTCCGCAAGACCAGCGCAAAGAAGATGTTCCCGGGATACGTTCTTATCAATATGATAATGAACGATGTTACATGGTATGTCGTGCGCAATACGAGAGGCGTTACAGGATTCGTGGGTCCCGGAAGCAAGCCGGTTCCTCTTTCCGAGGCAGAGATGAAGCCTCTCGGGATCAAGACAGAGAACGTATTCATCAACTTCACGGAGGGCGATACGGTCAATGTCATCGCCGGTGTCTGGAAAGATACGGTCGGAGTTGTGCAGCGTATGGATATGGGTAAGCAGACTGCTACCATCATGGTCGAACTGTTCGGCCGCGAAACGCCTGTTGAGATAAGCTTTGATGAGATAAACAAAGCAAATTATTAATGAGTTCATAGGGGAAACCCTTTATATATGAACTGTGGGAGGGATTGTCCCGCCACTACCACATTTTATTAGGAGGCTATTATGGCTAAGAAAGTAGAAGGTTATATCAAACTTCAGATTCCTGCCGGAAAAGCAACACCGGCACCCCCGGTTGGCCCTGCACTCGGTCAGCACGGTGTGAACATAGTTGAGTTCACAAAACAGTTCAACGCGAGAACGGCAGATAAGGGTGATGTCCTCATTCCTGTCGTTATCACAGTTTATGCAGACAGAAGCTTTTCGTTCATCACGAAGACTCCTCCTGCTGCAGTGCTCATCAAAAAGGCATGCAATATCAAGTCAGGTTCAGGTGTACCGAACAAGACGAAGGTAGCGACACTTTCAAAGGAAAAGTGCCGTGAGATCGCTGAGATGAAGATGCCTGATCTTAACGCAGCATCTATCGAGGCAGCTATGAGCATGATAGCGGGAACCGCCAGAAGCATGGGCGTAACGGTTGAAGAGTAGGAGGAAGCTTAAATGAAACATGGAAAGAAATATTCTGAAGCGGCTAAGCTTGTAGATCGTGCAGCTTCCTACGAGCCCGCTGAAGCGATAGCACTTGTTAAGAAGACCGCAACGGCAAAGTTCGACGAGACAGTTGAAGTACATATCCGTACAGGCTGTGACGGACGTCATGCGGAACAGCAGATAAGGGGAGCAGTTGTTCTCCCTAACGGAACAGGTAAAACGGTAAGAGTTCTTGTATTCGCAAAGGGCGATAAGGTTGCCGAAGCAGAGGCTGCCGGCGCTGATCATGTAGGCGGAGATGAGCTCATTCCTAAGATCCAGAACGAAGGATGGCTTGATTTTGACGTAGTCGTAGCTACGCCTGATATGATGGGTGTTGTAGGACGTCTCGGTAAGATCCTCGGTCCTAAAGGACTCATGCCAAACCCCAAAGCCGGAACTGTTACGATGGATGTAGCAAAGGCCATCGCAGACATCAAGGCAGGTAAGATCGAGTACAGGCTTGATAAGACGAACATCATTCACTGCCCTGTTGGAAAGGCCAGCTTCTCGGAAGAAAAGCTCAACGAGAACTTCGATGCACTTATGGAAGCGATCGTTAAGGCAAAGCCTTCAGCAGTAAAGGGACAGTATTTAAGAAGCATCAGCCTTTCGACCACAATGGGTCCTGGTGTAAAAGTTTCTACTGCAAAGTACTGATATGTGTTATCATTAACCCGGCAGATATCTGCCGGGTTTTTGTTTTGTGAAACGATCATAGCGAAAATCATGACAGGCGTAACCATCAAAAGGCGTTCGTAAAATGGCAGAAAAATCTAAAATTACAACCGCATATGCTCTTTCTGTGATCGCCGCTGTGCTCGTCCTTTCAGGATGCGGCAGCAAAGGAGCCGGAAGTCTGCTCGGGGTGGACGTGCCGGATGGTGCAGATAACGCTGAATCTGCCGAAACGCTGAGCGAGCCTCCTGTCATAAAGATATATGATGATGCCTCGCCCGTGATCGTTGAAGAGGAGCCTGAAGCAGAAGAGCCTGAATACGAAGAGATATACGATCCCGAGGGCAAGGAGTACTCGGTAAAGACTGAATCTGCAGATAAGATCGTTCTTGCTTTTGCAGGTGATGTAGGCTTCGCCGAAGGATATGCGACCATCAACAAATACAGGAGCAACGGCAGTGACATACATAAGAGTTTTGATGAAGATGTGCTGTCAATAATGCAGTCTGCGGACATAATGATGGTCAACAATGAGTTTCCTTACAGTGACAGAGGATCTCCGACTCCGAACAAAAAGTTCACGTTCAGAGCGGATCCGGACGATGTCCATATAATGACTGACCTCGGGGTCGATATAGTGGCGCTTGCGAACAATCACGCCTACGATTATGGCCCGGATGCCCTTATAGATACGATAGACACACTGAATGATGCAAGGCTTCCGTTCGTAGGGGCCGGGAAGAATATTGAGGAAGCATCTCATCCTGTGTATTTCCATGCGAACGGGAAGGTGGTCTCATTTGTCGCGGCGACTCAGATAGAGCGGCTCGGAAATCCCGACACTAAAGAGGCGACGGCGGACTCTCCCGGAGTTCTCCGCACGTTGAATCCTGCCAAGGCGGTTGAGGCGATAAAGGAAGCAAAGGCGAACAGCGATTTTACGGTAATGTACGTTCACTGGGGAAGCGAGAGCACGGATCTTGTCGAGCAGAGCCAGAGGGAACTTGCAAGGGCTTATGTCGATGCCGGAGCGGACCTTATAATAGGAGATCATTCTCACTGCCTGCAGGGAATAGATTTCGTGGACGACGTTCCTGTTTTCTATAGCCTCGGCAATTTCTGGTTCAATTCCAAAACGCTCGACACATGCATAGTAAGAGTCACCCTTGATGCCGACGGCAAGCTTTCTGAGACCGAGTTCATTCCGTGCATCCAGAGGGGGTCCGGTGTTGTGATCGGCGGAGGAGACGATTACGGAAGGATCCTCAGCTACATGAGGGGCATATCCAACTATGTCGAAATAGATGATAACGGATTCGTGACGAAATCCGACGAGGACCATAACACCCAGAAGGGGCAGAATACGAGTCCTTCAAGAAAGAGTGCATCCGATGAAAATGCGGCGGAGCCTTCACAGAATGATCAGGCAGAGGCAGCACAACCTGCCGAGGCGCCGGCTGAAACGCCCGCAAAGCCCCAGGAGGCCACAGATGAGCCAGCCCAGACAGGGGATGATGGTCCGCTTCCTGACTGGGCTGTAGATACCGGGCAGTAAGGGATGGACATTCATTGTCTATAAAAATGCCCGGATCCGAGCTTAAAAAACCCGGAAAACGCATAAAATATGTGTTGACAATCGACAGGACTCTATGATAATTTATACAAGGTCGCAAAAGCGGCCTGCCGAAGACAGCAGGTGCGAATGTCATTCGCGTAAGTAACCAACAGTTCGCCTGCCGAGGGAAATGCGAGTAATTCATATTCTGTTATGATTTATACCCGTTCCGTCTTCGGAGCGGGATTTTTTATATCCCGTGATCCCAAAATAATATAGGAGGTAGAAAATGGCCAAGGTAGAACTCAAAAAACCTGTTGTTGATGAGATCGCTGAAGTCGTCAAGGATGCGCAGGGCGTTGTGCTCGTTGACTATCGTGGACTTACGGTCGAGCAGGATACTCAGCTCCGTAAGCAGCTCCGTGAAGCGGGAATCATTTACAAGGTTTACAAGAACACAATGATGAACTTTGCGTTCAAGGGTACGGATTTTGAGGCACTCACACCTCATCTTGAAGGCCCCAGTGCTATTGCGGTATCAAAAGATGATGCAACGGCACCCGCAAGGGTCATTGTCAAGTTTGCGAAGGACGCACCTGCGCTCGAGCTTAAAGCCGGCGTGGTTGAAGGCGTGCTTTATGACTCAAAGGGAATAGCAGAAGTTGCCAAGATACCCGGAAGAGAGGAACTGCTCTCAAGACTGCTCGGTTCACTGCAGTCTCCTGTTGCGAACTTTGCCCGTGTGCTTAATCAGTTAGCAGAAAAGGGCGGCGCATCGGAAGCAGCACCTGCAGCTGAAGAAGCGGCACCTGCCGAAGAAGCAGCACCTGCCGAGGAAGCAGCGCCCGCCGAAGAAGCAGCACCTGCTGCAGAAGCAGAAGCTCCTGCAGAGGAAGCACCCGCAGCTGAAGAGGCACCTGCCGAAGAGGCAGCTACAGAAGAAGCACCTGCTGAGTAAGCAGGCAGATCAACAGAAAGCATAATCAGGAGGAAAATCAAATGGCAAAAATGACAACAGCAGAATTTATTGATGCTATAAAAGAGTTAACTGTTTTAGAGCTTAACGATCTCGTTAAGGCTTGCGAGGAAGAGTTCGGCGTTTCAGCAGCAGCAGGAGTTGTTGTAGCAGCACCTGGCGCAGCAGATGGCGGCGCAGCAGCAGATGAAAAGACCGAGTTCGATATCGAACTTACTGAAGTAGGTCCTAACAAGGTTAAGGTTATCAAGGTTGTCCGTGAAGCAACAGGTCTCGGCCTCAAGGAAGCTAAGGATCTTGTTGATTCCGCTCCCAAGGTACTTAAGGAAGCTGCTTCCAAGGAAGAAGCCGATGATATCAAGGCTAAGCTTGAAGCTGAAGGCGCAAAGGTTACTCTTAAGTAATTAAATTCAGAAAAAATAAAAATTTTCTTGACTCAGAAAAGAGCTTGTGTTACCATGGATAACGCACTATTGTGGTTTCATAGGCTCTTTTTGCGTGCTTTTTTCTGGGAAAACCGCTAAATATAGGGGTTTATAGAAGATGCATCCACTAGTGCTGCTAAGAAATTTAAAATAGAAAAACGGGGTGAAAACGTCAATGGAAAAGAACAGGATACGTCCGGTTACGGTTGGCAAGAGTATGCGGATGAGTTTTTCGCGCCAGAAGGAAGTTCTGGAAATGCCTAACCTCATCGAGGTTCAGAAAGACTCTTACCAATGGTTTCTGGATGAAGGTCTGAAGGAAGTCTTTTCGGACATCTCTCCCCTTACAGACTATAGCGGGCAGCTGAGTCTGGAATTTGTGGACTTTAAGCTCTGCGAAGAAGATGTCAAGTATTCTATTGAGGAATGTAAGGAAAGAGATGCAACATATGCAGCCCCCCTTAAAGTCCGTGTCCGCCTGTACAACAAGACGGATGATAAGATCATTGAACACGAGATCTTCATGGGCGACCTTCCTCTTATGACAGCAACCGGCACATTCGTTATCAATGGCGCAGAACGTGTAATCGTCAGCCAGCTGGTCCGCTCCCCGGGAATCTATTACGGAATAACACACGATAAATTCGGTAAGAAACTGTACTCATGTACGGTTATCCCCAACAGAGGCGCATGGTTGGAGTATGAAACGGACTCCAATGATGTTTTCTTTGTGCGCGTGGACCGTACGAGAAAAGTTCCTGTTACCGTTCTTCTTCGTTCTCTCGGACTTGGAACCAACGAGGAGATTCTTGATCTGTTCGGTGATGAGCCCAAGATTCTTGCATCTTTCGGAAAAGATGTCGCAACGAATTACCAGGAAGGACTGCTTGAATTATATAAGAAGATACGTCCGGGCGAGCCGCTTGCAGTAGAAAGCGCGGAAAGTCTTATTAACTCTATGTTCTTCGATTCAAGGAGATATGACCTTGCAAAGGTAGGACGTTATAAGTTCAATAAGAAGCTTATGCTCCGTAACCGCATAAGAAATATGGTCATTGCCGATGATGTCGTTGATCCGAACACCGGAGAGATCCTTGCTACGGCAGGAACGGTAGCTACGATTGAGATCGCAGACAGGATACAGAATGCAGCAGTTCCTTACGTCACGGTTCAGTGCGAGGAACGCAATGTCAGAGTTCTTTCTAATATGATGGTGGATATAACAAGCTTTGTAGACTGTGATCCGAAGGAACTCGGAATCACGGAGCTTGTTTATTATCCTGCGCTTCAGGCGCTTCTTGCGGAGTACGGCAGTGATGCCGAGGGTCTTGCCGAGGCGATTTCCGATTCCGTTCATGCGCTTATTCCTAAGCACATCACGCATGAAGATATTTTCGCTTCCATTAACTATAATATGCACCTTGAGTACGGCATCGGCCATGATGATGATATCGACCATCTGGGCAACCGCCGTATCCGTGCGGTAGGAGAACTCCTGCAGAACCAGTACAGGATAGGTCTTTCAAGACTTGAAAGAGTTGTCAGGGAGAGAATGACAACGCAGGATCTTGAAGGAATCTCACCTCAGCAGCTGATCAATATCAAGCCTGTTACTGCAGCGGTCAAAGAATTCTTCGGTTCATCGCAGCTGTCACAGTTCATGGATCAGAACAACCCGCTCGGTGAGCTTACTCATAAGAGACGTCTGTCTGCACTCGGTCCCGGAGGTCTGTCAAGAGACCGTGCCGGATTCGAGGTCAGAGACGTACATTATTCCCATTACGGAAGAATGTGTCCTATTGAGACCCCTGAAGGTCCCAACATCGGACTTATCAACTCGCTTGCAAGCTATGCGAGGATCAATGAATACGGTTTTGTTGAGGCACCTTACAGAAAGATAGACCACACCGATCCGGAAAATCCTACTGTAACGGATGAGGTTGTCTACATGACGGCCGATGAGGAAGATAACTTCCACGTTGCTCAGGCTAACGAACCTCTCGATGCAGACGGCCATTTCGTAAGGAACAACGTATCCGGACGTTACCGCGAGGAAACACAGGAATACGACAAGTCGATGTTCGACTTCATGGACGTATCGCCTAAGATGGTGTTCTCAGTTGCTACGGCGCTCATTCCTTTCCTTGAGAACGATGATGCTAACCGTGCTCTGATGGGTTCGAACATGCAGCGTCAGGCAGTTCCGCTTCTTAAAACAGAAGCACCGGTCATCGGTACCGGAATGGAGCCTAAGGCAGCTGTTGACTCAGGCGTATGCGTAGTTGCCAAGAAACCCGGAACAGTAATCAGCGCTGTTTCTGATGAAATAGTTATCAAGAATGATGATAAGACAGTAGATACTTATCATCTCACGAAGTTCCTCCGTTCGAACCAGTCGAACTGCTACAACCAGAAGCCTATCGTAGATAAGGGTGAGCATGTCCTGGCAGGCCAGGTTATCGCTGACGGCCCGTCGACATCGAACGGTGAAATGGCTCTCGGTAAAAACCCTCTCATCGCTTTCATGACTTGGGAAGGATACAACTACGAGGATGCAGTTCTTCTTTCGGAGAGACTTGTTCAGGAAGATGTATATACATCTGTTCATATTGAAGAGCATGAGGCAGAAGCAAGAGATACTAAGCTCGGGCCTGAAGAGATCACAAGGGATGTTCCCGGTGTCGGCGAGGATGCGCTCAAAGACCTTGACGAAAACGGAATCATCCGTATAGGTGCGGAGGTCAGAGCCGGAGATATCCTTGTCGGTAAAGTTACTCCTAAGGGAGAAACAGAGCTTACCGCAGAGGAAAGACTCCTGCGTGCGATTTTCGGTGAGAAGGCAAGAGAAGTAAGAGATACATCGCTCAAGGTTCCTCACGGTGAATACGGAATCATCGTTGATGCTAAAGTGTTCACGAGAGAGAACGGAGACGAGCTTCCTCCCGGAGTTAACAAATCAGTAAGGATATACATAGCACAGAAGAGAAAGATCTCAGTCGGCGATAAGATGGCAGGCCGTCACGGAAACAAGGGTGTTGTTTCCCGCGTGCTTCCTATTGAGGATATGCCTTATCTTCCGAACGGACGTCCGGTTGATATAGTCCTGAATCCTCTCGGCGTTCCTTCCCGTATGAATATCGGGCAGGTGCTTGAGATTCATCTGTCGCTTGCCGCTAAGGCGCTCGGATTCAATATCTCGACCCCCGTATTTGACGGCGCGGACGAGGATGACATCATGGATACGCTCGATCTTGCCAATGACTACGTCAATCTTCCGTTTGATGCAAAGGAAGCAAAGGACAAGACCGCAGTGACGTTCGAGAGTCTTCATAAGGATGAGCTTCTTCCTGAGGTTTATGAATACCTGTCAGAGAACAGGGAACACAGATCCGTATGGAAGGGCGTTCCGATATCGAGAGACGGAAAGGTAAGGCTCCGTGACGGACGTACCGGTGAATACTTTGATAATCCGGTAACGATCGGACACATGCATTACCTGAAGCTCCACCATCTCGTTGATGATAAGATCCATGCCCGTTCAACAGGTCCTTATTCACTTGTTACGCAGCAGCCTCTCGGCGGTAAAGCCCAGTTCGGCGGACAGCGTTTCGGTGAGATGGAAGTGTGGGCACTTGAAGCATACGGTGCATCATATACTCTGCAGGAGATACTGACAGTCAAGTCCGATGACGTCATCGGCCGTGTTAAGACGTACGAGGCGATCATCAAGGGCGACAACATTCCTGAAGGCGGAATACCTGAATCGTTCAAGGTTCTCCTTAAGGAGCTTCAGTCACTCGGACTTGATGTACGTGTTCTTAAGGATGACAATACGGAAGTAGAAATAAAAGAAACCGTTGACTATGGCGAGACTGACATGCGTTCAGTACTTGAAGGCGACTTCAAGGATTACCGCAAGGATGAGGATTTCTCAAAGAGCGGTTACAGCACGCAGGAGTTTGATGAGGACAGCGGTGATCTTGTTGATGTCGAGGAAGAGTCCGGAGATGAATACGAAGAATCGGATGATTTCGAAGACAGCTTTGACGACATTGATGAATGATCAATAGCCAATACTTTTCGTAAAGGAGCAGAAAATGGCAGAACATAATAAAGAAGCTTACGAGCCTTTAACCTTTGACGCGATCCGCATCGGACTCGCGTCGCCTGAGAAGATCAAAGAATGGTCGAGAGGAGAGGTCAGGAAGCCCGAGACTATCAACTACAGAACGTTAAAGCCTGAAAAGGACGGACTGTTCTGTGAAAGGATTTTCGGTCCCTCAAAGGACTGGGAGTGTCACTGCGGTAAGTACAAGAAGATCCGCTATAAGGGCGTGATCTGTGACCGATGCGGCGTTGAGGTTACAAAAGCCAACGTGCGCCGTGAGCGTATGGGGCATATAGAGCTTGCAGCTCCCGTATCTCATATATGGTATTTCAAAGGCATACCGAGCCGTATGGGACTCATTCTCGATCTTTCGCCGAGAACGCTTGAGAAGGTTCTCTATTTCGCGAACTATATCGTTCTTGATCCTATGGCGACTGAGCTTAAATACAAGCAGGTGCTCACGGAAGCTGAATACCAGAAAGAAGTTGAAGAGTACGGCTACGGCAAGTTCCGTGTAGGCATGGGCGCAGAGGCGATCAAAGAGCTTCTGATGGCTATAGACCTTGATGCCGAGGCTGATGAGCTCAAGGCACAGCTCGAGGAATCAACGGGTCAGAAAAAGGCTAAGATAATCAAAAGACTTGAGGTAGTTGAAGCATTCCGTGAATCCGGCAACAAGCCTGAGTGGATGATCATGGATGTTATTCCTGTCATTCCGCCTGATCTTCGTCCTATGGTACAGCTTGACGGCGGAAGGTTCGCTACATCGGATCTTAACGATCTTTACAGAAGGATCATAAACAGAAATAACCGTCTTAAGAGGCTTCTTGAGCTCGGCGCTCCGGATATCATCGTCCGAAACGAGAAGAGAATGCTTCAGGAAGCGGTTGATGCGCTCATTGATAACGGCCGTCGCGGACGTCCTGTAACGGGTCCCGGAAACAGGCCTCTCAAGTCGCTTTCAGATATGCTTAAAGGTAAGTCAGGACGTTTCCGTCAGAACCTTCTCGGAAAGCGTGTCGACTATTCGGGCCGTTCAGTTATCGTCGTCGGTCCCGAGCTTAAGATTTACCAGTGCGGTCTCCCTAAGGAGATGGCTATCGAGCTGTTCAAGCCTTTCGTTATGAAGGAGCTTGTTGCCAATAAGAGCGCGCACAACATAAAAAACGCAAAGAAGATGGTAGAACGTCTCCGTCCTGAGGTATGGGACGTGCTCGAGGATGTCATCAAAGAACATCCCGTAATGCTGAACCGTGCACCAACACTTCACAGGCTCGGTATCCAGGCGTTTGAGCCCATTCTTGTAGAGGGTAAGGCTATCAAGCTTCATCCCCTTGTATGTACCGCTTTCAATGCCGACTTCGACGGTGACCAGATGGCCGTGCATCTTCCTCTTTCGGTAGAAGCACAGGCAGAGTGCAGATTCCTTCTGCTCTCACCGAACAACCTTCTGAAGCCTTCGGACGGCGGTCCTGTTGCTGTTCCTTCGCAGGATATGGTTCTCGGAATCTATTATCTTACGATGGAAAAACTCAGGGACCTTTCAAAGGATCCTGATTTTGAGGGCGAGCCTGTCATGAGTTTCCCTGCAACCGAAGAGGAAGCGCAGAAGGCCAAGGCCGACATCAAGGAGCTCAACGTTAAAGTTGAGGAAGAAAAGGATGCGAAGCTTGCAGCTTCATATAAAGAAAACAGAGAACAGATACGTTCTTCGTACCTGAAGGCCGCAGCTGATGCGTTCACGGCATACCAGAGCGCAAAGGAGAAGGCGTATAAGGCCGGCAAGAGTATCGACGGAATCAAGGGCACGCCTCTTGAGCGCGATACGATCATCAGAGTCAATATCGATCCTGAGCGTGACAGATGGATCGTCTGCGAAATGGTCGACATTCTCGGCAGATATTTCAATACGATGAATCAGGCTATCCTGGCTTACGAAAATCAGGAGATCACGCTTCATCAGCCGATCAACGTAAGACGCGAGAAAACCCTTCCTGATGGAACGAAGGTTTCGGGCGTCATAAAGACGACTCTCGGAAGACTCATATTCAATGAGATACTTCCGCAGGATCTTGGATTCGTTGACAGGGAAGACCCTGAAAATGCACTTAAGCTTGAGATCGATTTCCACGTTGGCAAATCGCACCTTAAGAGCATACTTGAGAAAGTCATCAATAACCACGGCGCAACGAAGACGGCAGAGGTTCTTGATGATATCAAGGCAATGGGTTACAAGTATTCAACGCGTGCCGCAATGACGGTTTCTATTTCTGACATGACCGTTCCTGCAGCTAAGCAGCAGATGCTTGATGATGCCCAGTCGACGGTTGAGAAGATCACGCATAAATACAGAAGAGGTCTTATCACTGAGGAAGAAAGACACACCAGTGTCATCAACGCTTGGAAGGCAACCGATGACAACCTTACAAAAGAGCTTATCGACGGTCTGGACAAGTACAACAACATTTACATGATGGCCGATTCCGGTGCCCGTGGTTCTAACAAGCAGATCAAGCAGCTTGCCGGAATGCGCGGACTGATGGCAGATACAACCGGTAAGACGATCGAGCTGCCCATCAAGTCGAACTTCCGTGAAGGTCTTGACGTTCTGGAGTATTTCATGTCGGCTCACGGAGCCCGTAAAGGACTTTCGGATACGGCACTTCGTACGGCAGACTCAGGTTACCTTACGAGACGTCTTGTAGATATTTCTCAGGAGCTCATAATACGTGAGCAGGACTGCTCCGAGAGAAAGGGTGAAATCCCAGGAATGCATGTAAAGGCATTCACTGACGGTAAGGAAGTCATTGAAACACTCCGTGACCGCATCCTTGGAAGGTATGCGGCAGAGGATATACTTGACAGCAAGGGTGAGGTTATCGTTAAGAAGAACCATATGATCACTCCTAAGCGTGTTGAGAACGTGCTCAAGAATGCCGTTGACGAGGAAGGAACACCTATCCTTGAGTCGAAGATCGGTGTTAAGATACGTACGATCCTCACATGTAAGTGCCATAACGGTATATGCAGTAAGTGCTACGGCGCGAACATGGCATCCGGTGAAATGGTACAGGTCGGTGAAGCAGTCGGAATCATAGCTGCACAGTCGATCGGTGAGCCCGGTACACAGCTTACGATGAGAACATTCCACACCGGCGGTGTTGCCGGAGATGATATCACGCAAGGTCTTCCTCGTGTCGAGGAGCTTTTCGAGGCGCGTAAGCCGAAAGGTCTTGCGATCATATCCGAGATCGCCGGACGTGCGGAGCTTCATGATACAAAGAAGAAACGTGAAATCGTTGTAACGAACGAAGAGACAGGCGAGACGAAGACTTATCTGATCCCTTACGGCTCACGTCCTAAGATTGATGAAAGCGCGGACATCGAGGCCGGTGATGAACTTACCGACGGCTCGGTAAATCCTCATGACATACTGAAGATCAAAGGCGTTCGTGCCGCTCAGGATTATATGCTCCGTGAGGTACAGCGTGTTTACAGGCTTCAGGGTGTTGAGATCAATGATAAGCATATCGAGGTCATCGTGCGTCAGATGCTGAAGAAAGTCCGCGTTGAGGACGACGGTGATTCGGATCTTCTGCCCGGTTCGCTTGTTGATGCCCTTGAACTCGAGGATATCAATGAGGCGCTCGAAGCTGAAGGAAAGAGGCCCGTTGAGGCTAAGCAGGTTATGCTCGGTATCACAAAGGCATCTCTTGCGACAAGCTCATTCCTCTCTGCAGCTTCATTCCAGGAGACCACAAGGGTTCTGACCGAAGCCGCGATAAAGGGTAAGGTCGATCCGCTTATCGGACTTAAGGAAAATGTTATCATCGGTAAGCTTATCCCTGCCGGAACAGGCATGAAGCAGTACAGGAACGTAATGCTCGACACGACGTTGCCTGACAGCCTTATCGTTCCGAAGGAGGAAGAGGCGGCTGAAGAGGAATCTGAAGCTGATGAGATCCTTGAGGTGACCGAGGACGGATTCGAAGATGAGGAAACCGTTGAGGAATTCGACGAGGAAGCAGTCGAGGAATTTGACGAAACATCAGATGATGAAGAGTAATTCATCCGGATGGGAAATAACAAAGGCAGAGGTTTGACCTCTGCCTTTTTCATTCATAACAAAAATATATGGAATATTACATGTAATTGACGTACATTGATGCCACTGTATCCTCTGCTTCCTTTGCAAGCCTGTATGAGCGGATCGGATGGAAGAAACCCTGGGGCGTATAGAAAGCTTTGCGCTCCATCGGAAGCAGCTTGCCGGTAAGCTCGCGGATATTGCTGCGCACTGACATATACCAAGCGGAATAGACAAACATGATCATAACCGCAAAGGATGCAAGTCCTATCCATATGATGTAAGCGGATGCATCAACCGTAGGAGCGGCCGCTAAAGGAACATCCTCATTCTGAACTACGAAGAATACATAGTCACCTGTATGAACTGCCGCACTCTCTGCAGTTTTGTCCGCGCTTACCTCGGTTGAAAGAAAAGCGAGCACCGGAAGAAGAAACAGAGCGATGAATGCCGTTATTGCGAGCATGTGTACGAGTATTTTACGTTTTCCTGTCATAATGATCCTCTTTCTGTCATGAAAACTGAACATAAACTGCCTTCAATGATAATGACAATGAAAAATCAAAAAAAGGTTCATGTCCGTGACGGATTATCCTTAAAAATCTTTTCTTTTAATGCATCAGGGTATATAATAAAATCCGTTGAGTATGGTCATTATCGGCTATTTTTGGATGTTTTGTGCGAGGATGACGCAAATGAGGGATGATTATTTCAAAAGCTATAAGATTTTCAAGTTTGTCCAGCTGGCGCTTCTTGTGATCTTTGCAGTCTGTTTCTTTCTTTTCCTTTTTCTTGATGAAAACCTCAGAACGAGCGTATTTTCCAATAAGGTGCTGCTTACCATATGCGTATTCCTCTGGGCGTTCATGCTCTATAGCGTTGCCTGCATCATAATGGACTTTCGGCTTCTCGAAGGTCATATAGTCCATGACCATGTCTTAAAAAGAGCAGTATATGTCGATACGCTGACCGGAATCCCCAACAGGTTCTCCTGCGACCAGATTTTCGAGAAATACGACGGTGATGCTGATATTTCGAAGATCGGATGTGCACTGATCACAATAGATAATCTTGATGAAATAAACCAGAAATACGGAAGATCAAGCGGAAATGTCGCTCTGAAGGATTTTTCATCCGTTGTTGAACGGATAAGCGCCTACTACGGGTTCGTCGGAAGAAACAACGGCAATGAGTTCCTTGTCGTCATCGAGGACTGCAGCTCCGATAAGATGTCGAAATTCGAGAGCGAGCTTCAGAAGGAGATGGATTCTTACAACAAGACTTCCGGCGGATATGAGATCAGCATAAAAGTGGCTAAAGCTCTTAATGAAACGCTTTGCATCAAGGACTTCCGTGAACTTGTAGTCAGGCTATATGGGATTGCCAAGGTGTAAGAATGGCTGATTTCAATCATGCCTATATCGGGCGATTGGTCCAAAAATCACAAAAAGGAGACAGTGATGCTTTCGCGGAGCTTTATGCAATAACCTATCAGCATACATACAACTACGCGGCTCACTACTTAAGGGATACTAACCTTGCGCAGGATGCGCTTCAGGAAACTTACATCCTTGCGCTGAGGAATATCTCAGGTATAAAAGAACCGGCTCTGTTCGTCGCCTGGCTCAATCAGATATGCTTCAGAGTCTGCTACGATATGGAGCGAAAGAACCGGCAGGAATACGGTGAGAACAATCCGGAGCTTTTAGAGATCGTCAGAGATGAATACATAGATCACAATCCGGAAAATGTTACGGAAACGGCGGATGAGGCTTCAAGGCTAAAAGAAGCGATAATGTCTCTCCCCTTTAACGAACAGCAGGTTGTCGTCATGAGGTATTACAACGACATGAAGCTCGAGGACATAGCCTCGGCGCTAGGCTGTTCGAGGAGCAGTGTCAAACGGTACCTGATTTCAGCAAAAGACAGGCTGAAGGTAATGCTCAGAAAGGGGGTTGAAGATGTTTAGAAGAAATAAGACATACAGCATAAATAAAAAAGCGGCGAACGAAGCACTTCAGAATGTCTTCGCCGCCTGCGAACAGAAACCGAACACCCAGTCACTGGATGCACTTCTGTTCAAGAACATAGCGAATACAACACTCGTAAAGACAGGCAAATGGCTTTCCATAGCGCTATTGCTTCTCGTGCTCGTCTGTCCGGTTGTATTCTATATAGAAGGAAAAGAAGCAGATTCAAAGCCGCATAAAACCGATATAAAGGTCACATCGCATTATCTTGATGAAGAAAACGGCGTTTTCGTCATGAATGTGAGCGGCAGCGATATCGACTACGACGGCATATATGCGAAGAGGGAAGACGGTTCGGTACTCTATCCGTCGGAAACGGATCCGGACGGAACCGTGAAATTCCATTTTGTGAGCGGGACGCTCAATATATACATACCCGATACGGAGGGCGGAGTTGTTCAAGCGGTTTTGTCAAAATAAGTGCATATTGACGGCATGCATTCTGATAGCGGCGCTTACTTTCTCGGCCTGCGGCGAACCGGAAGAAACCGTTGTAAAGATCTCGAAGATACACTCCCAGCAGAACAGGAGCAATGAACCGAAGTGCCTTACTCCGGTTGCGGGCGGGGAGCTCGTGTTCGGCGGTGACGAGCTTACGGTTGATGCAACGAACTGTGATGAAGGTTATCTTTACGTAAAGAGCACCGGCGAGAATGATGATATCAAGATACAGATATCGTGTGACGACAGCGTGACCTATACATACATCATCCCTGAAGGCGACTCGGTAATACCGCTCTCGCTCGGAGACGGAAACTACTCGGTCGTTGCCTATGAAGGAATGGGCGAGGACGGAATGTATGCGACCAAGTTCGCCGAAGAGATGAGCGTTACGATGCCGGACCAGTTCCTGCCTTATCTGTATCCGAACTGCTATGTTCAGTTCAACTTAGAATCCGACGTTGTTCAGCTCGGCAAGGAACTTGCCGAAGGAAAGGCTTCGGATATCGAAGTTGTTGCGGCCGTATATGATTTTGTAGTCAAGAACATCACTTACGATCATGAGAGGGCGGCGACGGTCAAGCCGGATTATGTTCCGAATGTCGATCAGGTTCTCAAGGAAAAGAAGGGAATATGCTTTGACTATGCGGCTCTGATGGCGGCGATGCTGCGCAGCCAGAGGATTCCGACGAAGCTTGAGTTCGGTTATGCAGGGGATGCTTACCATGCATGGATCACTGCATATATCGAGGATGAAGGATGGATAAACGGGATCATCGAGTTCGACGGAGTTGACTGGACGCTCATGGATCCGACGTTCGCGGCTAATGCCGGAACGAAGAAGATAAAGAGTTTTATCGGCGACGGAAATAACTACACGACAAAATACACGTACTGAATCATTCTTATAACTACCGATGGAGGATGGGTGACAATGAACGGAAAGAATACGAAAAAGCTTCTGAACAATCAGGAACTGTCCATGTTCTGCGATCAGATAGCAATGATACTGAATGCCGGTATCTCTCCGATGGAGGGTATATCGATCATGCTTGATGACGCTACGACGGATGAGGGACGGGAAATCCTGCAGGCGATCCTCGATAAGTGCAACGAGGGCGATACATTCCATCATTCAGTTGAAGCTTCAAAAGTATTTCCGAAGTATGCGCTCGATATGATTGAGATCGGCGAACAGTCGGGTAAGCTTGAAGAGGTAATGAGAGCCTTAGCTTTCCACTATAACCGCGAAGAGAATGTCGCAAGAGGCATAAAGAGCGCGGTCACTTACCCTATGCTCATCGTCGGGATGATGCTCATCGTAATACTCGTCCTCGTAGTGAAAGTGCTCCCGATATTCAATGATGTGTTCCAGCAGCTCGGAACGGAAATGACGGGATTTTCAAAAGGAATGCTCGATTTCGGACGTGTGGTCAGCAGATACGCCCTTGTTATCGTGATAATCGCAGCGTTTCTCATCGTCGCGATATTCATTCTTACGAAAACAAAGCAGGGAAGGGAGAAGCTCCGCGGATTCCTTTCAAAGTTCTTTGCAACGAGAGCGCTTTATGACAAGATCGCGGCGGGAAGGTTCGCATCGGGAATGGCGCTTACGATGAGCGCGGGACTTGATACTGACGAGAGTCTTGCAATGGTATCGAATCTTGTCGATAACAGCGACATGACTGAAAAGATAAAAAAGAGCAAGGAGCTTATGACGGAGGGAGTTTCCTTTGCGGACGCGCTCAGCAGCGCAGGGATTTTCTCCAACATGTATTCAAGGATGATCTCGGTCGGTTACAGGACCGGTTCGGTTGACAAGGTGCTTGAGAAAATAGCGGTCGGCTATGACGAGGAAGTCGATGAGAAGATGACGAATCTCATTTCCGTGCTCGAGCCTACGCTCGTAATCATTCTTTCAGTAGTAGTATGCCTCATTCTTTTATCGGTAATGCTGCCGCTTATGGGAGTCATGGGTAGTATCGGATGAACAGATTCAACAGACCAACGATTCGAAAACGCATATTGGAATCGATGAATTTTTCGGTATTCTTCTTCATCGCAATCATCATCGCCTTCCTTCTCGGGATTTCGTTCATATCCTCGACGTCCGCAAAGGACCAGAAGCAGGTGCTGACAGATGCTGTGAGCAGGGATATCATACACTGCTATGCCGTAGAGGGATATTATCCCCCGAGCCTTGCCTACATTGAAAATCATTACGGGCTCACATACGACAAGTCAAGATATATCGTGGATTATGTTCCGGTGGGTGATAACATCATGCCTTCCGTTACTATAGTGGAGATACACGGGAAATGAATTTTGCCAAGAGAAAAAAATCTGTAGTCGATTTTCTTTTCATTCTCGCGCTGTTCGGTGCATTCGCAATAACAGCTCTGTTCGTTGTGCTCTTCGGAGCGCAGATATACAAGAGCACGGTATCTAACATGAGCACGAACTATGAAAAACGCACTGCGCTTTCATATGTTACCGAAAAAATGAGATCGCATGACAGCACGGGCGGTGCCGAGGTTGTGGACATAGGCGGCGGCCGGTCGGCGCTAAAGCTTTATCAGGAGTCCGACGGAAAGAAATATGTAACGTACCTGTTCGTCGTGGACGGGTATCTTACGGAATTTACCGCAGATGAGTCCTATGATTTCAAATTTGATGCGGGAACAAAAATACTTGCCGTAAGCGATTTTTCCGTTGAGAAGGAAAGCAGTTCGCTCTATCATTTCATCGTGAAAGATTCGAACGGTGAGAACACCGAGTTCTATGTGACCATGTACAGCGGAACGGATGGTGATGACAGTGAATAAATATTTAAAGTCAAAAACATCGCTGTTCCTTATGGAACTGATCATAACGATTCTTCTTTTCGCCGCATGCGGCGCAGTCTGCGTGAAGCTGTTCGTGACCTCATATGTCATGACGCAGGAAACAGTCGAGCTCAACGAGTCTGTTTCGATAGCACAGGGATTCGCAGAAGTTATGCGCGGAACTGACGGGGACATCGATTCGGTTTTAGAACACTATCCTGATGCGATACGCGGCGGAGAGGGATTTTTCGAGGTCTTCTATGATTCCGAATTCGAAGTTTGCGGATTCGAGAACGCCGCTTATGTAGGAGACGTCACCATGACGCCGAACGGAGCAATACAGAACATGGAGATAAGGATCGTCAGGCTTTCCGATTACACAGAGATATACACGCTTGACGTTACGAAATACATGAATCGGACGAAGGGGTAATAGATGGAGAAGAAGCATTCCGGCGGAATAAATATCGGAACCAGTTCAATACTTGTGACATTCGTGCTTCTGGCGCTTGTTACCTTTGCCGCGCTTTCATACATGTCGGCCAGATCGGATTACGTGCTCTCAAAAGAAGCAGCCGAAAGAACCGCGAGCTATTATGAAGCGAACAGGATGGCGGAGATCTACTTAGCCAACATCGAGGCGCTTCTGTCGAAGCATGCGCGGGTGAGCGATGGCAAAAAAGAGTATTATGACGGTATAGAGAAGCTGTTCTCCGACAATGAGAAGATCGAGGTCTCAGACAGCGAGGACGGCGGAAAGAAACTGTCCTATACAATAGCGGTAACGAGCGGGCAGAATCTTAACGTGACTTTGAAAGTCTGCTACCCGGACATAAACGACGACAGTCTTTTCAAGGTCGATGAGTGGACGACAAAAGTCAACAGGGAATGGCTCGAGAGCGTTAAGGAAGGCGAAGAAGGAGAATCCGGAACAAAACTTCTATTTTGATCAACAGTTAGGAGAGACGAGATGGCAGTAGATGAAACCTTAGCAAAAATCACACAGGACGGCGCATCGGACATATTCATAGTAGCAGGACTTCCGCTTTCTTATAAGAGGAAGGGCGTGTTCGTGGAGGAAACGAGCGAGAAGCTCATGCCTGCAGACACGGCGGTTCTCATAACCGAGATATATGAACTCGCCGGAGGACGAGATATGTCAAGACTGCAGAAATTCGGCGATGACGATTTCTCATTCGCGATAAAAGGCGTTGCCCGTTTCCGTATAAATGCCTATAAGCAGAGGGGTTCGCTCTCCGCGGTCATCCGTGTCATAACGTTCAAGATCCCGGATCCGAAGGAACGCCATATCCCTCAGAACATCATAGAGTTTGCGGACAGGAAGAAGGGAATGGTCCTTATAACAGGACCTGCCGGAAGCGGAAAATCAACAACGCTCGCCTGCATGATCGACCACATCAATTCCACGCGCCATTCACACATAATCACGCTCGAGGATCCTCTCGAGTATCTTCATATGCACAAGATGAGCATCGTCAGCCAGCGTGAGGTCGTTACCGATACCGACAGCTACCTTACTGCTTTGCGTGCATCGCTCCGCCAGAGCCCTGATGTTATCCTGCTCGGCGAGATGCGTGACTATGAGACTATGAACGTTGCTATGACGGCAGCAGAAACAGGACACCTGGTTCTGTCAACGCTTCATACGATCGGTGCATCGAACACGATAGACCGTATTATTGATGCTTTCCCGCCCAACCAGCAACATCAGATAGCGCTTCAGCTCTCGATGGTGCTTCAGGCAGTCGTATCGCAGCAGCTCGTTCCATCAACGGACGGCGGACTTGTTCCCGCGTTTGAGATCATGACGCTCACGCCCGCCATAAGGAACATGATAAGGGAGTCAAAAGTCCATCAGATAGACGGAATGATCTATGCTTCGGCCGCTGACGACATGATAGCTATGGACACAAGTCTTCTTAATTTATATAAGGAAGGAAAGATCACGGATAAGACCGCTCTTACCTATGCCACGAATCAGGAACTGCTCCAGAAGAAGATCAGTTTGGTAAATAAGTGATTTTCGCGGAAAAAAATCCTTGACATCCCCAATTTCATTACTTATAATTTTTTAGCGTGCACGAAAATGCGCTTTATTTTGGTGCGTCCATATGTAAGGACATCAGGCGCGTTTTATGCAAGCGTTCTATTTGATAATAAGAAAAGAAGGAGGTGAAAAGAATGCCAACATTTAACCAGTTAGTAAGAAAGGGTAGAGAAACTTCTGCAAAGAAGTCTGCTGCACCTGCTCTCGGTAAGGGTTTCAATTCTCTTCATAAGAAGCCTATTGATACTTCATCACCGCAGAAGCGCGGCGTGTGCACTGCTGTTAAGACAGCTACCCCCAAGAAACCTAACTCGGCTCTTCGTAAGATCGCCAGAGTGCGTCTTTCAAACGGAATCGAAGTTACCAGCTACATTCCCGGTGAAGGCCACAATCTTCAGGAACATAGCGTTGTTCTTGTAAGAGGCGGAAGAGTAAAGGACTTACCCGGTACACGTTATCACGTTATCCGCGGTACGCTTGACACGGCGGGTGTTGCGAACAGAAACCAGGCCCGTTCGAAGTACGGCGCAAAGCGTCCTAAGAAGTAAGGTAACTATCACAGGAAATGAAGTTGAGTGTTGGGATTTTGATCACCAGCGCGTACACAAAGATTTCTGTTGTGAGTACCTGAGAATTAACACAATTAGTTAAGGAGGGAAGAATCGTGCCACGTAAAGGACATATTCAGAAGAGAGACGTACTGGCGGATCCCGTGTACAACAGTAAGGTCGTCACGAAGCTGATAAACAACATCATGCTCGACGGCAAGAAGGGCGTTGCCCAGAAGATCGTATACGGCGCATTCGAGTCAGTAGAAGAGAAGGTCGGAAAGCCTGCTCTTGAAGTCTTCGAAGAGGCCATGAACAACATCATGCCTGCTCTCGAAGTCAAAGCTAGACGTATCGGCGGTGCCACATATCAGGTACCTATCGAGGTACGTCCTGACAGACGCCAGGCTCTCGCACTCCGCTGGATGACCATGTTTTCTCGTAAGAGAGGCGAGAAGACAATGAAGGATCGTCTTGCAGGAGAGATCATGGATGCGGCCAACAATACAGGTGCATCCGTTAAGAGAAAAGAAGATATGCACAAAATGGCAGAAGCAAACAGAGCTTTTGCGCATTACAGATTCTAGTAGGAGGAAAAAATCTTGGCTGGAAGAGATTATCCATTGGAGAGAACCAGGAATATCGGTATCATGGCTCATATCGATGCGGGTAAGACCACAACGACTGAGCGTATACTGTATTACACCGGTATCAATCATAAGATAGGTGAGACTCATGATGGCACGGCTACCATGGACTGGATGGAGCAGGAGCAGGAAAGAGGTATCACTATTACTTCCGCGGCTACGACGTGTCACTGGACGCTGCAGGATCACTGCAAGCCCAAGGCAGGTGCGCTTGAGCATCGTATCAACATTATCGATACTCCGGGCCACGTTGATTTCACGGTCGAAGTTGAGAGATCGCTCCGTGTCCTCGATGGAGCTGTAGGCGTGTTCTGTGCAAAAGGCGGCGTTGAACCTCAGTCAGAGAATGTTTGGCGTCAGGCGGATACATATAATGTTCCCCGTATGGCGTTCATCAATAAGATGGACATTCTCGGCGCTGATTTTTATTCTGCCGTGGATCAGATAAGAAACCGTTTAGGTAAAAATGCCATCGTCATCCAGCTGCCGATAGGTAAGGAAGACTCTTTCAAAGGCATAATAGACCTTTTTGAGATGCAGGCATACATTTATAACGATGACAAGGGCGAGGATATTTCTATAGTAGATATACCCGACGACATGAAGAACGAGGCCGAGATGTATCATGAAGAGCTCGTTGAGAAGTGCGCAGAGCTTGATGATGATACGATGATGGCCTACCTTGAGGATCCTGAATCAATTACTGTTGATGACTTAAAGAAGGCGCTCCGCAAAGGAACATGTGAGTGCACGGCGGTTCCTGTATGCTGCGGAACTGCATACAGAAACAAGGGCGTTCAGAAGCTTCTTGATGCGGTCATCGAATATATGCCGTCCCCGCTCGACATCCCTGCAATAAAGGGTGTTGACCTTGAGGGAAAAGATACAGAGAGGCATTCATCTGATGAGGAGCCGTTCTCTGCTCTGGCATTCAAGATCATGTCAGACCCGTTCGTCGGAAAACTGGCATTTTTCAGGGTTTACTCAGGCACAATGAACTCAGGTTCATACGTGCTTAACGCAACAAAGGGCAAGAAAGAGCGTGTCGGACGTATTCTTCAGATGCACGCTAATAAGAGAGAGGAACTCGAAAAGGTTTATTCGGGAGATATTGCGGCGGCAGTAGGCTTCAAGCTTACTACGACGGGTGATACGATCTGTGATGAGCAGCATCCTGTCATCCTCGAGTCGATGGAGTTCCCGGAGCCCGTTATCGAGCTCGCTATCGAGCCCAAGACAAAAGCAGGCCAGGGAAAGCTCGGCGAATCGCTCGCAAAGCTTGCTGAAGAAGATCCCACATTCCGTGCGCATACTGATCCGGAAACAGGTCAGACCATCATCGCCGGAATGGGTGAGCTCCACCTTGAGATCATCGTGGACAGGCTTCTTCGTGAGTTCAAGGTTGAAGCGAACGTCGGAGCACCTCAGGTTGCATATAAGGAAGCGATCACCAAGGCAGTCGATATCGAAAGCAAATATGCGAAGCAGTCGGGCGGCCGCGGCCAGTACGGTCACTGCAAAGTCCGATTCGAGCCTATGGATGCTAACGGAGACGAGCTGTTCAAGTTCGATTCCGAGGTTGTCGGCGGAGCGATTCCGAAGGAATACATCCCCGCAGTCGGCGAAGGTATCGAAGAGGCTACAAAAGCCGGTATTCTCGGTGGCTTCCCCGTTGTCGGAGTACACGCAACGGTTTATGACGGATCATACCATGAGGTTGACTCGTCAGAAATGGCATTCCATATCGCAGGTTCGCTTGCTTTCAAGGATGCTATGCAGCAGGCAGGAGCAATACTTCTTGAGCCTATAATGAAGGTTGAGGTTACAATGCCTGAGGAATACATGGGCGATGTAATCGGCGACATCAACGGCAGAAGAGGCCGTATCGAAGGTATGGATGACGTCGGAAACGGCAAGATCGTACGCGGTTACGTTCCTCTTTCGGAGATGTTCGGATATGCGACAGACCTTCGTTCAAAGACACAGGGGCGCGGTAACTACTCAATGTTCTTTGAGAAGTATGAGCCGGTTCCGAAGTCGGTACAGGAAAAAGTTCTCGCCGCAAAGAAGGCTTAATACCAAAAATTCCTTGATAATATAAGGAAAATGAAATATAATCTTTGTTATCGAGCGTAAAGCTCATGAGAGAAGAGAGTTTTTAATTCTAAGGAGGATTAATTAAAATGGCAAAAGAGAAATTTGACAGAAGTAAAACCCATTGTAATATCGGTACCATCGGTCACGTTGACCATGGTAAAACAACTCTTACGGCAGCTATCACAAAGGTTCTTGCTGAGAGAGTAGCCGGTAACGTTAAGGTAGATTTTGAGAACATCGATAAGGCTCCCGAAGAGAGAGAGCGTGGTATCACGATCTCAACGGCTCACGTTGAGTACTCAACAGAGAAGAGACACTATGCACACGTTGACTGCCCAGGACATGCTGACTACGTTAAGAACATGATCACAGGTGCAGCTCAGATGGATGGCGCTATCCTCGTTGTTGCAGCTACAGACGGTGTTATGGCTCAGACCAAGGAGCACATCCTTCTTTCACGTCAGGTTGGCGTTCCTTACATCGTTGTATTCCTTAACAAGTGTGATATGGTTGACGATCCCGAGCTTATCGAGCTCGTTGAGATGGAAGTTACCGAGCAGCTTGAAGAGTACGGATTCAAGGATTGTCCTATCATCAAGGGTTCAGCTCTTAAGGCTCTTGAGGATCCTTCAAGCGAGTGGGGCGACAAGATCATGGAGCTCATGGATACGGTTGATTCTTACATTCCCGATCCCGAGCGTGACACAGATAAGCCTTTCCTTATGCCTGTTGAGGACGTATTCACGATCACAGGCCGTGGTACGGTTGCTACAGGCAGAGTTGAGCGTGGTACTCTTCATATGTCTGACGAAGTTGAGATCATCGGTATCAAGGAAGAGACTCAGAAGTCAGTCGTAACAGGTATCGAGATGTTCAGAAAGCTTCTTGATGAGGCTCAGGCCGGTGATAACATCGGTATCCTTCTCCGTGGTATCAACAGGACTGACATCGAGCGTGGCCAGGTTGTAGCTAAGCCCGGTTCGGTTAAGTGCCATAAGAAGTTCACGGCTCAGGTTTACGTTCTTACAAAGGACGAGGGTGGCCGTCATACACCTTTCTTCAACAACTACCGTCCTCAGTTCTACTTCAGGACAACAGACGTTACAGGTGTGTGCAACCTTCCCGCAGGCACAGAGATGTG
>JAILNQ010000077.1 GCA_024691425.1 Lachnospiraceae bacterium | reverse complement strand
TGGCAGGATGAGCCGGAAAAAGAAGCAATGGAGAAATCCGTTGAACTTGTGAAGCTGTTCGTTCTTGCCGGATTCAAAAAGATCCATCTCGATACGAGCATGAGAGTGGCAGATGACCCGAGAGATGAGATGCTCTCCGATGAGACCATTGCCAGGCGCGGAGCGATACTTTATGAAGCCTGTGAGGAAGCGTATCAGGAACTGCTTAAGAAGAACCCTGATGAAGCAAGACCGGCGTTCATTATCGGCAGCGAAGTTCCGATTCCGGGCGGAGCTCAGGAGGAAGAAGATTCCATTAGCGTTACTAAGCCGGAAGCTGTTGAGAAGACATTGGCCGTATATAAAGAGCAGTTTGAAAAAAGAGGCTTAAAGGATGCATTTGACAATATCATCGGAATAGTCGTGCAGCCCGGAGTAGAGTTCGGTGATGCGGATGTATTCCATTATGACCGGACAAATGCCGCAGAGCTTACAAAAGCAATGAAGAAATATGACAATGTCGTCCTTGAAGGACATTCTACGGACTATCAGCCTTCAGAATGCCTGAGGGAAATGGTTGAGGACGGAATCGCGATCCTCAAGGTAGGACCTGCGCTTACATTTTCACTAAGAGAAGGACTGTTCGCTCTTTCTATGATGGAGAAAATCCTTGTTCCCGAAGAGAAACAGGCTCACTTCATCGAGGTAATGGAGGAGACGATGATGAAGGATCCGGGTAACTGGAAGAAGCATTATCACGGAAACGATAAGGATCTTGCCATAAAGAGAAAATACAGTTTTTCCGACAGATGCAGATACTATTTCGCACAGCCTGAAATGCAGAGCGCGGTAAAAAAGCTTTTTGACAACATGTCGAAGGTCAAGATCCCGCTCGGAATGCTCCGTCAGTATATGCCCCAGCAGTACATAAAGGTACGTGACGGCATCCTTTCATCCGATCCGAAGGATCTGGCGGAAGACTGCGTGGTGCATCTGGTTGAGGATTACAATTACGCCACAAAGCTTAATTACATGATAAGCGATGCGGTCTGCCGATGACCGGAAGATAGCCCGAAAGCCGTTTGGAGGAGATGTTTTGAAAAAGATCAAAGAAAATCCGATAGTAAAAAAACTAGGATTCAACAGGATAGTACTGACGGGTGTGCTGATCCTCATGTATGTGGTCCTCTGTCTGTCAGTCGATAAGTTTGCGGGAATGCCCCGTATCATGAGCGCGCTGAATTACGCTTATTTCCTGGGCTTCCTGTCGTTGGGGGTTACATTTGTAATAGCTACGGGAGGTATTGATTTTTCAATAGGTCCCGTGATGTTCTGCTGTGCGCTTGTATCAGGTTACTGTCTTACCAGCCATGGTGTTCCGATGCTTCTGTCACTCGTGATCAGCGTGGTGGTGGGGTTCATTTTCGGGACGTTCAACGGATATCTTGTTGCATACTGGAAGGTCCCGCCGTTCATCGTATCGATGGCCAGCATGAACATAGCCAAGGGAGTTGCATCCGTATTTACCAAAACACAGTCGGTAAGCTGGCCCCAGGCCGCAAAAGGCGGATGGTTCAGATCTCTTGTCAAGGTCGGTAAATTCCCGGTCGGAATAATAGTGTTCCTGGTCATAGCCGTCATTTGCTCGATCATTCTTAACCAGACGAAAGCCGGAAGATACATGCTGAGCCTCGGAAGCAACCGCGAGGCGGTAAGGTTGTCGGGAGTAGACATTAAGAAATGGGAAATGTGTGCATACATTATCTGCGGAACGCTTGTCGGAATAGCGGCGATATATTTCGTAGGCGCATACACGACAGTACAGCCCGGATACGGCGACCAGTACAACAATGAAGCGATTGCCGGATGTGTCATGGGAGGAACTTCGATGGCCGGAGGACTGGCGTCGATCGGCGGAACAGTGATAGGTGTGTTCATCATCGCGCTTCTGCAGGAGGGAATTTTAGCTCTCGGATTCACCAAGGACTATCAGCTGATAATGACCGGACTCATAGTTATCGTTGCGGTATATGCCGACGTAATGGCAAGACGGAGAAGAAACTGATCCGGCCCGGAAGGCTGTGTACAGAAAGGACAAGGTAGAAAATGGGCGAAGTTATTCTTGAAATGAAAGATATAGATAAATCCTTTCCCGGCGTGCATGCACTCGATCATGTCAGCTTTGACGTGAGGCGCGGCGAAGTACATGCCCTTATGGGTGAGAACGGTGCTGGCAAGTCAACGCTTATGAAGGTCCTTACCGGTATATATACGAAGGATTCCGGAACCATCCTCTATGAGGGCAGGGGGATAGAGTTTCACGGAACAAGAGAAGCCCAGGATGCCGGAGTGGTAATTGTTCACCAGGAACTTAACATGGTCGGGCATCTTACGGTCGCGCAGAATATTTTCATAGGACGCGAATTCAAAAAGGGCATACGTATCGATGACAGGAAGATGAACGAAGAGGCAAAAAAACTCTTTGACAGACTCAACATCGATATAGACCCTACGGCGACAATGAGC
>JAILNQ010000019.1 GCA_024691425.1 Lachnospiraceae bacterium | reverse complement strand
TTGAGATAGAAAAGGACGAGAGCGAGGATCTCGGGCTTGAGTTCGACTCGACCTTAATGGACGGATACAGAAGTTGCCGGAATAACTGCATATTCTGCTTCATAGACCAGATGCCGAAAGGCATGCGCCCGACGCTTTACTTCAAGGATGATGATTCCAGGCTTTCTTTCCTGCAGGGCAATTATGTTACGCTGACTAACATGAGCGATCATGATATCGACAGGATCATCCGCTATCATATGAGCCCTATAAATATTTCTGTTCAGACTACGAATCCCGAACTCAGATGCAAGATGATTAACAACCGTTTCGCAGGTGAAGCGTTGAAAAGGATAAAGACGCTCTATGACGGCGGCATCACGATGAACGCGCAGATAGTCATGTGCAAAGGCATAAACGACGGTGCGCATCTTGAAAAGTCACTGAACGACCTTTTGGAATACGCACCTGTCATGCAGAGCGTGTCCGTTGTGCCTGTAGGACTTACGAAGTACAGGGACGGGCTCTATCCCCTTGAGAAGATAGAAAAAGAAGACGCCATAAAAACGCTTTCGATAATCGAGAATATTTCAAAGAAGGCGATGAAGGAATACGGAATACATTTTGCTCATGCATCGGATGAGATATATATTCTTGCGGGCAGGTCTATGCCGCCTGCGGAAGAATATGATGATTATCCCCAGCTCGAGAACGGCGTAGGAATGCTGCGTCTCATGATGGACGAGTATGAGGAAGCAAGGAGCAGAGTCATAAAAGACATAGAGGCCGGCATCATCGACTGTAACAGCGTCAGGGCATCATTTTCCATAGTAACCGGGCTTCTCGCAAAGGATTATATTGTTGACGCAGTATCTTCCATCTGCAGCCTGTTTCCGAATGTCTCTTTTAAAGTCCATGCGATAAGGAACGATTTTTTCGGAGAGAACATTACCGTGGCGGGCCTTATTACGGGCGGTGACATCATCGCCCAGCTGAAGGGGAAAAGCCTCGGAGATGACATCCTTATCCCCGACTGCATGATGAAGGCTGATGAGGAGATTTTCCTTGATAATGTAAAGGTTTCGGACATCGAGGGGGCTTTACAAGTACAGGTACATATTGTAAAATCAAACGGATTGGATTTAGTCAATTTTTTACTGAAAGAGAAGCTTTATGAGTAAGCCTATCGTGGCCATCGTCGGCCGGCCGAATGTAGGCAAATCCACCCTTTTCAATGTGATAGCCGGTTCCCGTATCTCGATCGTGAAAGATACGCCGGGAATTACGAGGGACAGGATATATGCCGAAGGCTCGTGGCGTGACCGCATTTTCACAATAATAGATACCGGCGGAATTGAACCGGAAAGTTCGGATATCATTCTTTCCCAGATGAGGGAGCAGGCACAGGTGGCGATCGATACTGCTGACGTCATCGTTTTTATAGTTGATGTAAAACAGGGGCTTACGGACTCGGATTCCAAAGTGTGCGACATGCTGAGAAGATCGCGCAAGCCCGTGATTCTCTGTGTCAATAAGGTCGATGACATAAGGAAGTTCGGCAATGACGTATATGAATTCTATAACCTCGGGATAGGAGAGCCGTATGCCGTATCGGCGGCCAACAGGCAGGGACTCGGAGAGCTCCTCGATGCGGTTGTCGATCTGTTCCCTGACATATCTGCCGAGGAGGAAGAGGATGAGAGGCCGAAGGTTGCTATAGTAGGAAAGCCCAATGTCGGCAAATCCTCGATAATCAACAAGCTCATAGGAAGCAACAGGTTAATAGTATCGGACATTGCCGGCACTACGAGGGATGCGGTAGATACCGCGGTAAGGAATGAAGGCAAGGAATATGTCCTTATCGATACCGCAGGCCTTCGCAGAAAGAGCAAGATCAAGGAAGACCTTGAGCATTACATGGCTATAAGAACTGTAGCGGCGATAGAAAGAAGCGACGTAACCGTTCTCGTCATAGACGCCGAAGAGGGAATATCCGAACAGGAGGCGAAGATCGCAGGCATCGCGCATGAAGCGGGAAAAGGCCTTATCATCGCCGTCAATAAGTGGGATACGATCGAGAAGGATAACAAGACCGTCAAGAAGTACGATAAGGATATAAGGAATGTCCTCTCGTTCGTTCCGTATGCTCAGATCATCTTCATTTCCGCGCTCACAGGACAGAGGCTTACAAAGCTGTTCAGCATGATAGACAGCGTCTGCGCGAATGCTTCCATGCGCATAGCGACAGGTGTTCTGAACGAGATCATGACCGATGCGGTGGCTATGCAGCAGCCTCCGAGCGAGAAGGGAAAGAGGCTCAAGCTCTTCTATATGACGCAGGTGGCCGTAAAGCCGCCTACTTTCGTGATTTTCGTTAACGATAAGAAGCTTATGCATTTTTCGTACACGAGGTATATCGAGAACAGGATAAGGGATGCTTTCGGATTTTCAGGTACTCCGCTTAAGTTCATAATCAGGGAAAGAGGAGAAAAGTGACTGAACGTTTGATATGCCTCGCCATCGGATATGTATGCGGGCTTTTCCAGACGGGTTACATCGTCGGGAAGATAAAAGGCATCGACATCAGGGAATACGGAAGCAGGAATGCGGGAACGACGAACATCCTGCGTACCATGGGACTTAAATACGCCGGCATCGTCCTGCTCGGGGATGCGGTAAAGTGCGGTCTTGCGATCTTCTTCGCGACTTGGCTGTATAAGGAAACACATGGCGAAATAATGCGGCTTCTGTTCCTGTATGCATCCGCGGGTGTGATACTCGGCCATAATTTCCCGTTATACATGGGATTCAAAGGTGGAAAGGGCATCGCGGCTACTGCCGGATTCATTCTTTTCGGACTGTCGCCGGTCATGTCGGCGGTCGGTCTTGTTGTGTTCTTCTCAGTATTTTTTACGACGCATTATGTTTCGCTCGGCTCGATAGTGCTTTATCTTTCGCTCGTCGTCTGCTCGTTCATATTCATGAAGACGGATTTCTATTCATGGACGCAGGCGGGGATAGGGAATCTGTACTGGGAATATATAATAATAATCATTCTTCTTACGGTTTTGATGCTGATAAGGCATAAAGACAATATCAAACGGCTCATCGCAGGCACCGAGCGCAAAACCTACCTGCGCTCACGCCCTGAGATAGATGTAAAATGATAAAGGAGGGTTGCTTGGCATGGGAAATGTCAGTGTGATAGGTGCTGGCAGCTGGGGCACCGCATTATCGACTGTCCTTTCCGATAACGGCCATAAAGTCACTATCTGGTCGATTTCGGAAAGCGAGATCGATATGCTGAACACATATCACGAGAATAAGGAAAAACTGCCGGGAGTCATTCTTCCGGATGACATGATCTTCACGACCGACCTCAAAATGGCATGTCACAACAAGGACCTCATCGTTCTTGCCGTGCCGTCCGTGTACACGAGGAGCACTGCGGCGCTCATGAGCCCGGTTGTAGAAAAGGATCAGGTTATAGTAAACGTTTCGAAGGGCATTGAGGAGGAATCCCTGATGACGCTTTCGGAAATAATCGAACAGGAAATACCTCAGGCTAACGTCGCTGTGATGTCCGGTCCCTCACATGCGGAAGAGGTCGGGGAGAAAATCCCGACGACATGCGTAGTCGGAGCAAAAAAGAAAGAAACAGCGGAATTTGTTCAGAACATTTTCATGAGCAAGTTTTTCAGGGTCTATATCAGCCCTGATGTGCTGGGGATAGAACTCGGGGGTGCACTAAAAAACGTGGTGGCTCTTGCAGCGGGGATGGCAGACGGACTGGGGTATGGTGACAATACCAAAGCCGCCCTGATTACAAGAGGTATCGCAGAAATCTCTAGACTCGGAGTCAAGATGGGCAGCAAGGCGGAGACCTTTGCCGGCCTCACCGGTATAGGCGACCTTGTTGTAACATGCGCCAGCAAGCATTCACGGAACAGGAAAGCCGGGATGCTGATGGGGCAGGGGGATGACATGGAGACGGCCATGAAGAAGGTCAATATGGTCGTTGAAGGCGTATATTCAGCAAAAGCAGCGCTTGCGCTTGCGAAAAAATACGGCGTGGAAGTCCCTATTATAGAAAAAGTCAATGATATACTTTTCAACGGGGCGACAGTCAAGTCGGCCGTCGGAGAGCTTATGAACAGGGAACGCAAGGAAGAGTATTACGGACTTGCATGGAAGGAGTCATGAATGGACATTAATGCCGGAGGATTCAAGAGCACCGGAACCTATATCGCTTCATCGGAGCTTATGAGCGCCGTCAATGTGGCCAGGGTGCTTTCTAAACCGCTTCTCATAAAAGGCGAGCCCGGAACGGGCAAGACGATGCTTGCAAAGGCGATATCAGAATCACTTTCTATGCCGCTCATCACATGGAACATAAAGTCGACGACGAAGGCTCAGGACGGCCTTTACATGTACGATACGATACAGAGGCTCTATGACGGGCAGTTCGGTGAAGAGGGCGTTGACGACATAGCAAGGTACATAAAGCTCGGAAAGCTCGGAGAGGCATTTAAGAGCGAAGAACAGGTTGTCCTTCTCATAGACGAGATAGATAAGGCCGATCTTGAGTTTCCCAATGACCTTCTCTGGGAACTCGATCAGATGGAATTCTACATACATGAGACGAAAGAGACCATCAAAGCTAACCACAGGCCTGTCGTCATAATCACTTCGAACGCCGAGAAGGAACTTCCTGATGCGTTTCTGCGCAGATGCATTTTCCACTATATCGCTTTCCCAGACAGGGAGCTCATGGATGAGATAGTTAGGACGCATTTTGAAAAAGTCGATGAGCACATACTCAGCGAGGCGATGGATGTATTTTACCAGATAAGGGATGAGAAATCCGTCAAGAAGAAACCGAGCACTTCAGAACTCATTGACTGGGTCAATGCGCTGCAGCTCGGAGGTATCAGCGCGGATACGATAAAAGCGGCGCTTCCTTTCATAGGGACGGTCGTGAAAAAGGACGAGGATCTTGAAACGGTTTCGCATATGAGCATGGTATAGCCTATGTTTACCGGATTCTTCTATTTTCTAAGGGAAAAAGGAATGGATATCGGATTGTCCGAGTGGCTTTCTCTCATAGAGGCCATGGACAAGGGACTTATCCATGCGGATTTCACCGAGTTCTACCTCGTCTCAAGGATGATACTTGTCAAGAATGAATACGAATTCGACAAGTATGACATGATCTTCGAGGAATACTTCAAAGGCATCAGGCACGAATTCGACGATATATCCGAGCAGATGCGCAAGTGGCTTGAAAAGCCGGAATACCGGGCTTTTCAGGAGGACCTTGAGAAAAAGAAGGCACTTCTTGAAGAAGAGGGTATCCCTATAGTCGACAATGAAGAGGTCCTTAGGAAATTCCGGGAGAGGCAGAAGGAGCAGGACAGCGAGCATCAGGGCGGAAATCAGTGGATAGGTACTGCCGGAAACAGCTCGTACGGTAATCTCGGCGGACATCTCGGCGGCGTGCGGATAGGCGGAACCACAGGTTACCAGTCGGCTTTCCAGGTAATAGGAGAGCGCAAGTTCCGTGATTTCCGTAATGACCGGGTTCTTGATAACAGGCAGTTCCAGATGGCGCTCCGGAGCCTGCGTCAGTTTTCGACAAGGCTTGACATAGAAAAGACCGAGCTCGATATCGATGCTACAGTCGACAGCACATGCAATAACGGCGGGCATCTTAAGATAGAGATGCAAAAGCCCCGCAAAAATACGGTCAAACTGCTTCTGCTCATGGATTCGGGCGGGACGATGATACCGTACACGAACCTGCTCAATGAGCTTTTCCACTCGGTCAACAAGTCCAACCATTTCAAGGACATTAAGACTTATTTCTTCCATAACTGCATCTACTCGCACGTTTACAATACGCCGGAATGCGAGTACGGGGACTGGATAGAGACGGAATGGCTTTTAAAGAACCTGAGCGGCGAGTATAAAGTCATTATAGTCGGGGATGCCGCGATGGCTCCCGAGGAGCTTTATGCCGAGAACGGAAACTACAGAGGCCCGAACGACGGATATTCCGGCATGGAATGGCTTCTGCGCCTTAAGAAGCATTTCAAGAGGATCATATGGCTGAATCCTAAAATGGCGCCGGGGTCTGCACCGTGGCGCGAGGCGGAGACCGCGGTAAAGAACACATTCTCCATGTACCGGCTTACCGTTGAAGGACTGAAGGAGGGCATGAAATATCTCATGCGTACAAAATAGCAGAGGATGAAAAAGACTATGCATAAAGTTATGATCGTCGATGACAACATGACCAACCTGATCATGGCCAAGAAGGCTCTTGAGGATCAGTACGAGATCATTCCGGTATCATCCGGAAAGATAGCGCTCGAGTTCCTGCAGGAAATGCCCGAGCCGCCCGATGTAGTGCTGCTTGATGTCGATATGCCGGACATCAACGGTTTCTATGTCATATCTCAGATGAAGAACGTCGAGAAGCTCGCGAATATCCCGGTCATATTCCTTACTGCCCAGGAAGATATCACGACCGAGATCGAAGGATATTCTCTCGGTGCAGTCGACTATATCAGAAAACCGTTCACCGCGACGCTTCTTCGTAAGCGCATTGACATTCATATCAGATTTGTCCAGGAACAGAAACATAACGAGAGAGTGATCGACCAGCTTCACAAAGGTCTTTCCGAGAAGATACACAACATCGTCGAGCTTGAATATGCGATCGTCGAGATGTGTACTTCCCTGATGGCGAGCAGATCATTCATCATCGCTGAGCACAGCATCAGAGTCGAGAAGTACATGTCCGTATTTCTTGATTATCTCATAGAATCCCGCCAGTTCTCACTTGAGGCAACAGATGCGGAAATTCTCAAGTTTGCATCCAAGATGCATGATGTAGGAAAGATATGCCTTTCAGACCGCATCATCGCAGACATGGGAGACCTCAGCATTCAGGAGAAGGAGTTCAATCACGCGCATACGGTTCTCGGCTCAGAGGCAGTCAAGAAAGTAATGAACGTCATTTCGGACAACCGTTTTTTAAACTATGCGTACAACATGTGCAGATACCATCATGAGAGATGGGACGGAAAAGGCTATCCCGACAGGCTCATGACGACGAATATTCCTCTTGAGGCGAGGATTCTTGCGATAGTCAACAGCTACGATAATTTCCGGACGACGAACGACGGAGCCGATCCGCTTTCGCATGCGGAGGCAATAAACAGGATAAGGTTCTGGAGCGGCACTCATTATGATCCTGAGCTTGTCGATGCATTCATGAACATCGAGAAGCAGATCAATGCAGTCCGTTTTGAAACGACATGATAAACTACATAAAATCCTTATTTGACAAAGAGAATAACGAAGAAATATATGTATTCAATGTGACTCATGCTATATGCATCTTCTGGATGATGCTCATCTGCTGCATTGTCGGTGTATTCATCGAGGACAGGAATGCAGTCTATCTTTCTTTCGGTATCTGCGTTCTTTTCCTGCTCACGATGGCTGAGGCGAACAGGACGGGAAACTTCAAGAAGTGCGTTATCTTAATGTCCTTTGTTTTCAATTTCATATACATGCCGGAGATTTTCCTGATGTTCAACAAGAATATCTGCGTTATCCCGGTATATTTCCTGTTCGGGCTTCTTTATTCCGTCCTGCTTCTTGATGCCAAGACCGCAGTTATCATCGGAACCCTTGAAACCCTTTACTACACTGCAGTCCTTATATTCTTAAGTGACGGAATGCCTGTTGTTCTCGATGATCCCGCACCGAAGGACATATACATTTCCTATTCGGCGGCGATCATTTCCGTTATTACTGTAGGGCTCTGCGCCGGTGCGGCGGTGCGGTTCCGATTCATGTTCTATGAGAGGATGCGTGAGGAGGCCGAGAAGAAGAAGGTCGAGGCGATGGATGCATATGTCGCGAAGGATATGTTCCTTATCAACATGTCGCATGAGATAAGGACCCCGATGAACGCGATAGTCGGAACGGTCGATCTGCTTCTCGACCAGGACGTTAACGAGCATGTTTCCGACAGCATATACAATATTCTCAATTCCTGTAATGCGCTCCTGTCGATAACCGACGAACTGATGGATTTAAGCCGCTCCGAGAACGGAGAGGTTGAGCTTTACGCATCGACTTACGATCTGTCGGATCTTCTTACCGAAGTCATCAACATGATGACCGTCAGGCTTACTGAGAGCAATCTTTCTTTCTTCGTGGATATCAACAGGAACATACCGAGATTCCTGTACGGCGATTCTTCAAAGCTGCGCCAGCTTTTCGTCAATATCCTGAATAATGCTGTGAAGTTCACTAAAGCCGGAAAAATCATAATGCGTGTAGACTACAGGCTTCTCGATAATGAAGCGATAGAACTCATTGTCGATATCGAGGATACCGGCATAGGTATCAAGAAAGAGAACATGAAGGACCTGTTCAAGAAGAGGGATGAATCTGCAAAAGATGAAGAGAGCCGCGGTATTGACGGCTCAGGAATGGGGCTTTCTATATGTGCGCAGATAATCAATGAGATGAAAGGTGAGATATCGGTACAGAGTGAATATATGTCCGGTTCCGTTTTCACGTTCAAGGTTCCCCAGAAATTCACATCCATGGATACGGTCGCATACATCCCCGAACCGCGTCAGTACAGCATTCTCGTTTATGAGCGGGACAACGAGTATTCCGCCCATGTCCGCAAGATCATGGAATCATTCGGAATTGAGGCCGATTTTGCAAGAACGAAGCAGGACCTGGAGCGTATGCTCAACGTGAACACATACACCCATGCGCTAATCGCAAACGAAAAAGCAGACGAATGTGCAGGAATTCTTGCAAACCGTCTTATTGAAGAGAACATCGTCGCATTCCTCAATATCGATGACAACGTGCAGATATCGCAGGCTACAACGGTTCTTACAAGGCCGATCCATGTCCTGAACATCGCGTCGCTTCTTAAGAACGAAACGAACACGTATGTAAGAGAGATAACGCGCAAAGGCGGATTCGAATGTCCGCGCGCGAGCATCTTAGTCGTTGACGATAACTACACGAATCTCAACGTCGCTAGCGCTATACTCGAGAAATACAAAGCTACGGTTCTTACTGCGATGTCAGGAAAGGACTGCCTGCGTATGCTGAAGGATCATGATGTCGACATGATCTTCCTCGATTACATGATGCCTGAGATGAACGGTATAGATACTCTTGAGAACATAAGAAAAATGCCGGGAACGAAATTCGTTTCGATGCCGGTCATCGCGCTTACTGCAAATGTCGTCAGCGGTGCGAGGGAAATGTTCCTTGAAGCCGGATTCGATGATTTTCTCGCGAAGCCCATTTCCATTGATAAGATGGAGAAGATGCTCCGCAAATATCTGCGCAGGGATCTTATAGTCGCAAAGAACCATATGGACGGTAATGCCTGATGAACAGAAGAGTGCCCAGGTTCAAAAACTTCATAAACTTCCTGAGAAACGATGATGTCACGATGGATGCGAAGAGCCTTTATCTCGTGATACTTTACAACATCATCGTTAATCTGGCATGCCTTGCGGCGTCGCTCATAAAGCCGATAGTACTGCCGTGCCTTTTTGTATCTATCGGACTGCTCATATACTTCATTCTTATCATGTATCTGATGATGAGGTTCGATGAGGTCGATCTGTTCAAATACATTGTTGTTATCTCCTGCAATTTCTTCATCTTTCCGATGCTGTTCTATCTGTCAGGGAACCTTATGAACGGAGCGATCCTGTTCTTCCCGCTCGGAGTTGTTTTTACGTTCTTCCTGATCCGGGAGAGGATCGTGTATGCCATTTTTGCGGCAGAGCTTTTATGGTACGGAGCGGTCGTACTGCTTCCTATGCTCAACTTTGATAAGTTCAACCGCTATGACGGTGTGGCACCGAGATTTTTCGGCATTGCCGGAAGTTTTGTCGCTGCGGCGTTCGTTCCGATTTTCATCATCATATATCAGACCGTTAACTACGAGAGGACAAAAAACCAGCTGAATGAAAGCAGCCGTATCATCGAATCGTCCAGGCTCAATAAAACGAGATTCCTCGCGAACGTCACGCATGAGATCAGGACTCCTATGAATGCCATCATAGGCATGAACGAACTGATACTGCGTGAGGAGCTTGATCCTGAATCCAGGGAGCTTGCAGAGAACATAAAGATGTCATCGAACCAGCTTCTGAAGATAATCAACAACATCCTCGAATTCTCCAAGCTCGATTCAAACAAGATGGAACTGTATCCCGTGAAGTATGATTTTAGGGAAATGATCACCGAGATAATCGATGCTGTTTCGAATGAATATGCTTCGGAACAGACTGATTTCTTCGCAAAGATCGATCCCGGCATACCGAAGACGCTGTTCGGTGACAATCTGAGGATAAAACAGGTATTCATGTACCTGCTGTTCTCGACGGTCCATAAAATTACCGGAAGCCGCATGTCTCTTGAAGTGTCCGGAGAGGTTGATATCAATACGAACACCGTTCTGTTCAAATGCACGATAGCGGAAAGCGGTTACGGGCTTTCCGAGGCCGAGATAGAGGCGATGCTGTCTGCATACACGAAGTATGACAGCCGCCAGAAGAGCGACTACAAGGGCATGGGGCTTGAGCTGTCGATATGCAAGGAGATACTCGAGCTCATGGGTGGAAGCCTTTCGATAAAGAGCGTCGAAGGCGTAGGAATGTCGGTGAGCTTTGAGTTCATCAACTATATCATCGAGGATACGCCTATCGTCCGCATCAGCCCTGTTAAGGAATACAATGTCCTGGTCTATACGAAGAACACTGAGGACCAGGAGGTCTGGAAAGATATTCTCAGCCAGTTCCAGCTCTATCCTAATTTCGTGAACGGGCCGAACGCATTCAGGCAGGCGATAGAGAACAGAAGATATACTCATATCTTCATTGATGACATGTTCTATCCTATGCTGAAGGATACGCTGAGAACGGCGCAGATCAAGGACGAGGTATACGTTCTGACCGAAGCCGGCTCCATCTATACCGATTTCGACAAGTGCAAGATACTCCGTAAGCCGATGACGTGCATCAACGTTTCGAAAGCGCTCAACAACGAATGGGATGCATCATCATATAAGGTCGCTCAGAAGAAGGAAGCAGTCACATATCCTGAAGGCAAGGTGATTATCGTTGATGATTCGATAGTCAACCTCAAAGTGCTTGAAGGCATGCTGAACACTTTCAGCATAAACATAACAAAATGCAAGAGCGGAGCGGAGGCGTTATCAGTCCTTCGCAGGGAAGAGTTCGACCTTATCATACTCGATCAGAAGATGCCTGAGATGGACGGCATAGAACTTCTTCATCTTATCCGTAAGCTCGACAATGCGAACGCGATGGTTCCGATACTGTGCGCTACCGCCGATTTCGGACCGGATATCTCGAGGATGCTTCTTAATGAAGGTTTCCAGGATTATCTCGCAAAGCCGGTCAGAAGGTTCTATCTTGAGAGGATGCTCAGAAAGTATATGCCTTCAGAACTTGCAGTATCGGTTGTGACGTATGAGATTCCTGCAGAGGAAGAGAAAAAGCAAGAGGAAGATAAGAAGCCTAATGAAGATCCGATGGATATCGATTTTGATACGGGTCTTTCGAACATCGGCGGAATGATAGAGGCATATTCATCCGTAGTTAATGCCTACTATCGAGAAGGGCTCGGCAAGATGGAACTTGTTCCGGCGCTTCTTTCGGACAAGGATTACAAGAACTATATCATAGAAGTTCATGCGCTGAAATCGAGCAGCGCGGCAATCGGGGCAACTGCGATGTCACATCTTTTCCGCGAGCTTGAGTTTGCGGGCAAAGCGAACAACATCGAGTTCATAGAAAGCCGTACCGACAGCGTTCTGGCGACTTTTGCCGAAGTGCTCGAGAAAGTGAAGACTTACCTTGAGGAAAAAGGTCTTCTTGAATCCGATAAGGATGAGCCGGCTCCTGAAGGGGAAGAAATTGAACTTGATGATGCCGTAATTGACGAGCTTATCACGTCGCTTTCGAACTTCAACATAAAGGATACGGAAGAGCGTGTCAGTGAATGCGTCAAGAACAATTACGGCAAGCAGATAAATGATGCGGTCAGGGAAATAAAGAATCAGCTGGATGTATTTGATTATCATAAAGCAAAGGAACTGTTAACGGAACTGAAAAGGAGGAAAAATGAATCCGGTATATGAAAAGCTCAACAGCTGCTATGAAAGCGTAAGAAAGAAAATATCATTTGAGCCGAAGGTTGCTCTTGTTTTAGGCTCCGGTCTCGGAAAATTCGCTGAGGAGATCGATGTCGTAGACAGCATTTCCTATAGCGATATCGAGGGCTTCCCGGTATCTACGGTCCCTGGACATGCGGGCCAGTTCGTTTTCGGATATGTTGAAGGAGTGCCCGTCGTATGCATGCAGGGCCGGGTCCATTACTATGAGGGTTATCCTATAACCGATGTAGTGCTTCCCGTAAGACTCATGGCGCTTCTCGGCGCTAAATATCTGTTCCTGACGAACGCATCGGGCGGAATCAACCGTGACTTCAAAGCAGGCGATTTTATGATGCTTACGGACCATATTTCATCATTTGCGCCGAATCCGCTTATCGGACCTAACATTGATGAGATAGGAACGCGCTTCCCGGATATGTCATCGGTATACAATCCGATCCTTCAGGACATCATCATGTCCGTTGCGGAAGATTTCGGAATAGAGATGCAGAAAGGTGTTTACCTGCAGACTACAGGCCCGTCATTTGAAAGCCCTGCGGAGATAAAGATGTTCGCAAAGCTCGGTGCCGATGCGGTAGGAATGAGTACAGTCGTTGAAGCGATCGCAGCAAATCATATGGGAATGAAGATATGCGCGATCTCATGCGTCTGCAATCTTGCGGCAGGAATACAGGAGACGCCTCTTACGCATGATGAGGTACAGGAGGCTGCGGCAAAGGCGGCACCGCTTTTCAAACAGATAGTGCGTGAAACAATCATAAGGATCGGAGCATTATAATATTGCTTAAGACAATAACAAGAAAAACCATAATAGGCCTTGCGGCTATTTCGCTTCTTGCGATGCCTATTTCCGGCTGCGGGAAGAAAAGCGGTGAAGAGGATAAGCCTGTTGATATCGTCCTGATCACCGATTTCGGCACGATAGATGACAATTCCTTCAACCAGCTCGCATGGGAAGGCATAAAACAGTATGCGGAAGAATCGGGAATAGCATACGAGTATTATCATCCCGAGGATACAGACATTGACAGCATAATGGCGCAGTTCAAAAGAGGCTACGGTAACGGTGCGCGGCTTTTCGTATGCCCCGGCAACATGCTCGAGGTGCCTGTATATAACGCACAGAAGAAGTACGGCAAGGCCAGCTTCATACTCGTTGACGGTATTCCTCATGATGAGGATTCGACGGAATCAAAGATCGGCGATAATACGTCATCGATAACTTTCGCTGAGGAACAGGCAGGATTCCTTGCAGGATATGCGGCAGTCAGGGAAGGATACCGTGGGCTCGGTTTTGTCGGCGGAATGCCGATAGATCCGGTCATCAGATATGGCTACGGATTTGTGCAGGGTGCTGATTATGCGGCTATTGAAATGGGTGTAGGCGTGCATATAAGATACACATACACAAACACTTTCAGCGATGAACCTGCCATAGAAGAGCTCGCAGGCGCCTGGTATGATGATGATACGAAGGTGATCTTCGCATGCGGAGGTTCGATAGGAAAGTCAGTTATCCGTGCGGCAGAAAGTCATGACGGAAAAGTCATCGGCGTTGACGTCGATCAGTCCGCTGAGTCGGAAACTGTTCTGACATCTGCGATGAAGGATATAAGGTCGTCGGTCTACAACGGCGTTAAATCGTATTATGACGGGACGTTTAACGGAGGCGCGGAAACGAATGTGACGGCAAAAGATGATGGAGTCTGTCTTCCGATGGAGACGTCAAGATTCGAGAAGTTTGACATTGACAGCTACAACACGATCTATTCGCATCTTGTAGACGGGATGATAGTTCCTTACAAGGAGACTAACATCGCAACATGCGAGGAGCTGAGCCTCGTCAACACTGAGGTTACGTTCATAGAATTCTGACGGGAAAGTATTTATAGGAAAGAGGAATAGTAAATGGACAGCAGGGAACTTATGAGATATGCGATCGGTGCGAGAGCGAATTCCTATGCACCTTATTCACATTATAATGTCGGTGCGGCGCTTCTTTGCGATGACGGAACCGTCGTGTGCGGCTCAAATATAGAGAACGCTTCATATCCCGCTTCGATATGCGCGGAACGATCTGCAATATCTGCAGCGGCATCTTCCGGGAAAAGACGTTTTTTGGCGATAGCGATCGCCGGCGGTGCTGAGGATGAAAAAGACGTCCTTTCCGGCTACGCCATGCCATGCGGAATCTGCAGGCAGGTGATGCGTGAATTCGCAGATCCAAAAAGCTTCAAGATATATGTCGGAAGATCGGTTGATGACATAAAGGAATTCACATTAGCAGAGCTTCTGCCCGAAAGCTTCGGACCGGACCATCTGAAATAATAAATGTACCGAAACAGACATTAACGGAGGTAAACTGATGAACACAAGACTGTATAATGCCCGTATCATGTCGATGGCAGACGGCAGTAAAGTCACAGACGGCGAGATATGGATCGAGAATGACAGGATAAGCTATGTCGGCAACGCTGCAGCTGCTGATGACATTTCCAAAAAAGGAATAAAATTCGACATACAGAAAGACTGCAGGGGCAACGTTCTGATGCCGAGTTTCAAAAATGCGCATACTCATTCAGCGATGACCGGAATGAGGTCTTATGCGGATGACATGCCGCTGTGGGACTGGCTGTCAACGAAGATATTCCCGCTCGAAGCAAAGCTTACGAACGAGGATGTATATGAATTCTCGAAGCTTGCCATGCTCGAGTATCTTGCAGGCGGCGTTACTGCGGTATTCGATATGTACCAGGCGCCTGATGAGACTGCAAGGGCATGCCGAGAGATGGGAATCCGCTTTGTCGGGTGCTGTGACATAAACAAGTTCGGACCTGATTTTTCCGAGGTCGAGAAAAGATATAAGAGACTTAACACCGATGACGGTTTTTCGAAGTATTTTGTTGGCTTTCATGCCGAGTATACATGCACGAAGGAACTGCTGAAAGACTTAAGCGATCTTGCGGCCCAGCTCGGATCCCCGGTATTTACGCATAATTCAGAGACAAGAAAAGAAGTGGACGAATGTATTGAGCGGCATGGCATGACTCCGACCCAGCTTTTCGAGAGCCTTGACATGTTCAGGAACGGAGGCGGCGGATACCACTGCGTATATCTTACGGATGAGGACATTGAGGTGTTCAAGAAGCATGATCTTACGATAGTCACCAATCCCGGTTCGAACACGAAGCTCGCAAGCGGAATAGCGCCGATAACGAAATATCTTGATAACGGCATAAACATCGCGATAGGAACCGACGGACCTTCATCAAACAACAGTCTCGATATGTTCAGAGAGATGTTCCTTGTAACTGGACTTGCGAAGCTTCATGATATGGACGCCGCTGCGGCGGTTCCTTCAAAGGTGCTAGAGATGGCAACTGTTAACGGCAGCAGATGCATGGGACTTCAGGATTCGGATGTTCTTGCTCCCGGCAAGAAGGCGGACATCATCATGATAGACATGCATCAGCCGAACATGCAGCCTATAAACAACATCGCTGACAATATCGTTTATTCCGGAAGCAGAGCAAACGTCATCATGACAATGTGCGACGGTGTCATAAGGTATGAGAACGGCGAGTTCCTCGGCGACGTGGATGCCGAGAAGATATACGATACGGCCAACAGAATAATGAACAAGTACAGGGAATGATCGATGGCTTCAGCGGTTTTTGGGGTATGCTCCGCGCTGCTTATCGCAGCGCTCATAACGTCCACATTTCTTCATGAAAGAAGGAAGATTGCCGAAAGAAGACAGGCTATAAAGGATTCCTTCGGAGCAGCTGAGGATGGCTGTCACGATACGGACAGGTTTGACAATGTCCCGTCGCTGCTTGAACATATGACGGCACAATCTCCCGATGATTTCGCAATAGATGATATCACCTCAAATGACTTAGGCCTTCGGGACATCTATTCGAGGCTTAACCGATGCGTAACATCTGCAGGAGAAGACGTGCTTTACTGCATGATGCGCATAATGCCAAAGAACGCTGATGACAAGCTGTACGACATCATGCACAGCTTCATCGCCGATAAGGGAAGAGCCGTAATGCTCCTTGATATTCTTGACGGGTACGGGAAACGCTCAGGGACGGATGAATTCGCTCTGCTACGTGCTTTATCCTCTGCGGAGGAAAAGGGGATCATTTCCGATCTGCTTCCGTTTGCGGCGCTTATTATATCGCTTGTTATGACGGTATTTTTCCCTGTTCCGGCTGTTATCGCGGCTATCGTGATGATCGGGGTATGCGTATACACGTATTTCGGCGGAAAAAGATCGATGGAGCGTAACCTCAAAGGTCTGTCGCTTTCGCTGAAGCTCATCGGATGCGCATCGGAACTTGCCAATGCCGGAGTATCCCGTTTTGAACAGTACAGAAGCATTTTCGGCATGAGGTCCGGAAGCTTTCTTATTCCGTATAAGGATCAGAGCGTATCAGATCCGCTTTCGCTCATTTTCGATTACGTGAGGATGATAACTCATGTGGATCTTATCGTATATAAGATAAAGCTTGCCAAGGTCAAGAAGCATATCGATTCCCTGACGGGCATATATTTAAGCATCGGAAGACTTGATACGGCACTTGCTCTGGCGTCTTACCTTACAAGCAGGAAACACTGCCGGATAAATACTGCGGAATCTGACCTGCTTGATGTTAAAGGCCTTTATCATCCGCTTGTTAAAGATCCGGTATGCAATGATTTTCGCGCCGAAAGAGGAGTGGTTCTGACAGGTTCGAACGCATCAGGGAAATCGACGTTCTTAAAGGCCATAGGCATCAGCGCCCTGTTCGCGAAAAGCTTCGGGTTTGCGTTCGCGGACAGCTTCGTAACCGGTGTCGATGCGCTCTATACTTCGATGGCGCTCGCGGATGATCTTTTGGGAAACGAGAGCTACTACGTAGTTGAAGCAAAGTCGATAAAACGTATATGCGATGCGGCGGATGGCAGAAAAACCCTGTGCCTCATTGACGAGGTTCTAAGGGGCACGAACACCGTCGAGAGGATAGCGGCAAGCTCGAAGATACTTGAGTACCTCTGCAAGCCGCAGATGCTCTGTTTTGCTGCAACTCACGACAGGGAGCTTACGTACATTCTTGAGGAAAAGATGGATCTTTACTATTTCACAGAAGAGATCAGCGGGGACAATGTAACATTCCCGTTCGTGATAAAGAAAGGAAGGTCCGACAGGACGAACGCGATAAGGCTTCTTGCTATGCTCGGATTCGACGGCGGGATCGTCGAGGGTGCAGATGCATTAGTTGCGCGATATAATGAAACAGGGAAGTGGTCATAGATGAAAGTCACTATATATACGGACGGAAGCGCCAGAGGCAATCCTGACGGCCCCGGCGGATACGGTGTGATACTTCATTATATCGATCCGAAGGGCGTGCTTCATGAGAGCTCGAAAAGCGCCGGATACAAAAAAACGACGAATAACCGGATGGAGCTCATGGGAGTGATCGTCGGTCTGGAAAGCCTCAACAGACCGTGCGACGTCGAAGTGATCTCGGACAGCAAGTATGTGACCGATGCCTTCAATCAGAAGTGGATAGACTCCTGGCTTCGGAACGGATGGAAGAAGGCTGATAAGAAGCCGGTTCTCAACGTCGATCTGTGGAAAAGGCTTTTAGAGGCAAAAAAAGATCATAACGTGAAATTTACATGGGTAAAAGGGCATGCGGATCACCCCGAGAATGAAAGATGTGATAAAATGGCAGTTGAAGCGGCGCTCTCATCAGACCTGCTGGACGATGCCGTTAATTGATGATATTCTTATAAATCAAATAGCTGGAGGACATGCAGATGATAGCTTTTATCAATACTTTTCTTTCGTACCTCATACTTGTCATTTTTTCTGCGGCTATAATCGTCGCGGGAGTTTTCTGCGGCAAGAAGCTGAGGGATGCAAAAGATGCAAAGGAAGCGCGCGAGAGCGGGCAAGAGGAAGAGTAAATGAAATACGTAAGCACGAGAGGAGAGGGAACGTGTTATAGCGCCTCGGAGGCCGTTATTCGCGGCCTTGCCGATGACGGAGGACTTTTCGTTCCCGAAAGCTTTCCGAAGCTTTCAGTTCCCCTTGAATCTTTAAAAGGATGCGGCTACAGAGAGATCGCATATGAAGTGATGAAGCTTTTCTTTGATGACTATACAGAAGAAGAGCTTAAAGGTTGTATAAATGCCGCATATGATCAGAAGTTCGATACTGAAGAGATCGCAGCTGTCTGTGAGCACGGAGGGCAGTTTTTCCTCGAGCTTTTCCATGGCCCGACGATCGCCTTCAAGGACATGGCTCTTTCGATTCTACCGCACCTTCTTACCGTTGCGCTCAAAAAGAACGGAATAAAGGAAAAAGTCGTCATCATGACGGCTACGAGCGGAGATACAGGAAAGGCAGCGCTTTCTGCTTTTGCCGATGTCGAGAATACGAAGATAATCGTGTTCTATCCGAAGGGCGGAGTGTCTCATATACAGGAGCTCCAGATGGTCACCCAGAAAGGTGCGAACACGAAAGTTGTAGGGGTATCTGGAAACTTTGATGACTGCCAGACCGGCGTCAAGAAGATGTTCAGCGATCCGGCGCTCAAAGACCTGCTTGCTGAAAACGGATACAGGTTTTCGTCCGCCAATTCGATCAATATAGGAAGACTCATTCCGCAGGTGGTCTATTATGTGTATTCATATGTGAAGATGATGGAATCCGGGGTACTTCACGGTCCGCTTAACTTCACGGTTCCTACCGGCAATTTCGGAAACATACTTGCGGCTTTCTATGCAAAGAAGATCGGCGTGCCTATCGGAAAGCTCGTGTGCGCATCGAACGAGAACAAGGTGCTGTTCGATTTCTTTAAAAGCGGCACTTATGACAGAAACAGAGACTTCATACTGACGACATCGCCGTCCATGGATATACTTATCTCCAGCAATCTTGAAAGACTCATCTATCATTCGGTGGGGGATGATGCAGATAAGAATGCGAAGCTCATGAAGGAGCTAGCTGAAAAGGGCGTTTATTCAGTAGATGAGAGCAGCAGAAAGTTCATGGATGATTTTGTCGGTATATATGCGACAGAAGATCAGGTGAAGGAAACGATCAGAAATATTTATGAAGACTGTGGATATGTCATTGATACGCATACTGCTGTTGCGGCTTTTGCAGATAAAGAGAATAAAAAGAACGACAGAGGAGTGTCTGTCGTTGTGTCGACTGCTAGTCCTTATAAGTTCGTAGGAAGCGTCCTTAATGCAATAGCACCGGATAGGGTAGGAGATGATGATTTTGATATGGCGGATAGGCTCTGTGAGCTTTCCGGCGTTCCGATCCCTCCCGCGGTTACTTCCATAAGAAATGCCAAGGTATTGCATGACAGCGTCTGCAGTCCGTCAGAAATGGAAAAGACTGTGACAAGCTGGCTTGCGATCAGCTGATCACAGTTCGCACAGATAGAATTTCACAGTTCCATATTCAAAAATTACGGGAATCACAGTTATTGACTTTGCTTCGGAAAGATCAATGGTGGGGTTCCCGTTCTGGTTCTGCTCAGGTGCATCGATAGACAGCTCGCATATATTGTTCTTGCTCAGCATTACAACAAAAAGCCCGTTGTGCAGATTGAGAAAATCGAGAAGGGACTCGCGTGCGAGAAGATCGTATGATGTTATCTCGAGCTGAGAATACCGCTTTGCAAATTCTGCAAGAGTATCTTCACGGCCTTCCACGCACGAGAATGCGCTCGGTATTCCGGTTATGGCCTGCGATAGCTCGCATCTGCCTGAATACTCATTAAGTATCTCTACCTTTCCGAGAGAAAAATCCGCATCCACATACATGCTGATATTGTAAACTAACTTCTCGATATACGTTCTGACGAAATCCGACATTCCCGTGACCGTCAGATAGTTCGAGGCTTCAAGAATTTTGGAATAAGATCCCTTGTTATCCATTTATGTTCTCCAGTACCTGCTTCAGAAGATCAGTATCGATAGGTTTCTGAATAAAATCCTTCGCGCCGGCCTTAATGGCTTCTTTGAGATGAGTCTGTGTTCCGACAGAAGATACGATGATTATCTTCGAATCCGGATTCATCTCCATTATCTCCTGCGTAGCAGTAACTCCATCCTTGATGGGCATAACTATATCGAGAAAAACGAGATCCGGTCTGTTCTGTCTGCAGTAGCTGACTGCATCTTCACCGTTGTTGACCTCGCTGATATCGGTATAACCGAAACCTGTAAGCACAGTAGTAAGATTTTTTCTTGCAAGAATTGAATCATCACATACAAGAATCTTTAAATCCTTGTTCATAGTGTAACCTCCGCTAAAATAACTCCCTTATTGATTTTAACATAAAAGAACTGTACTTCAAAGAAGTTTGTGTTTAAAATACAGATGATGGAAATATAAAAAAACCAGCATCATCAAGGAGGTTACGAATGGAAAAGAATGAAATACTGTCAAGGATCGATCATACACTTCTGAAGCCTTTTGCCACGTGGGAAATGATCGAAAAGCTCTGCAAGGAAGCGGTGGAGCATAAGACCGCAAGCGTCTGCGTTCCTCCGTGCTATGTAAAGAGAATACGCGAGAACTTTCCGGATCTTACGATCTGCACGGTCGTAGGCTTCCCTCTCGGATACGAGACTACGGCGGCGAAAATAAAGGACAGTCAGCAGTGCATCGAGGACGGCGTTGACGAGATCGATATGGTGATCAATATATGTGAGGTCAAGAACGGCAACTTCGATTTTGTTGAGGATGAGATCAGACAGCTCCGTGCAGTCACAAAAGGGAAGATACTCAAGGTCATCATCGAGACTTGCTATCTTACGGATGATGAGAAGAGAAAGCTCTGCAAGTGCGTGACAGCTGCCGGGGCGGACTACATCAAGACATCGACAGGATTCGGAACGGCGGGAGCTACTCTCGATGATGTGAAGCTGTTTACCGAAGAGATAGGAGAGAATGTAAAGATAAAAGCCGCAGGCGGGATCAAGACCGCGGCTCAGGCCGAAGAGTACATAAAGCTCGGATGCGACAGGGTAGGAGCAAGCTCGGTCGTAGGTGACTTATGCTGAAAAGATTAAGAAGGCTTATGAACGAACATGGCATAGATGTTTTTGCCGTGTTCATGGAGGATCCGCATCTTTCTGAATATACCGGGGCTTGCGATAAATACATAGCAGCGCTTTCTGGTTTTACCGGTTCGGCGGGAACTCTGGTCGTCGAGAAGGATGAAGCCAGGCTCTGGACGGACAGCAGATACTACGTACAGGCAGATGCGCAGCTTTCGGGCAGCAATATCAAGCTTATGAAGTCCGGCATGCCCGGTGTTATAAGGCCTGAAGATTACATCGGAGACTGTCTTGCCAAAGGTCTTACGGTCTCTTTTGATAAGAAGACGCTCTCATACGCCAAGTACAGAAATATCGCAAAGCTTGTAAGGAACTGCGATATTAAAGACGGAAGCGGCATTCTTCATGAATGCGCCGATCTTCCCGGAAGACATCATGAGAATATAGTCTATATGCCGGATGATGCTGCTGGCCTTGGTGCATCGGACAAGATCGCAAAAGTCAGATCGCTCATCCGAAAGAAATATGTTCCTTCAGGCGATTACATGTATGTTCTATCGGATATGGCATCGATCATGTGGCTTTTCAACCTGCGGGGGAGCGATATCAGCTACGTTCCTGTTGCATATTCTTATGCGATAATACGTGATTCCTCAGCAATCCTCTATGTCGAAAAGGGGGCAATAGACGACAGAAGCCTGATCTCATCCGGCGTTTTCGTAAGAGATTATGCTCTGTTTTATGATGATATCGGAAAGCTTCCCGATGAGTTTGCGATAGCGGATATTGAACATAATAACTGCGAGATAATATCGTCTTGCGAAAACCATGAGTTTATCGAGTGCTCTGATACCGAGCTTATAAGAAAGGCCGTGAAGAACAGCGCGGAGATCGAAGGAATGAGGCGCTGCCATATAGAGGATGCGGCGGTAATGATACGTTTCATAATGCGCGTCAAGGAGATGGCAGAAAACAATAACCTTCCAGATGAATATGAGCTCGGAGCGATGCTTGATGACATGAGGCTTGCAAAATGTCCGTCGCTTTCGTTTTCGACTATATGCGCATACGGCAAGAACGCGGCAATTGTTCACTACACGGCCGATAAAGATACGGCAAAGCCTCTTGAGCCGCACGGGTTCGTCCTTGTTGATTCCGGCGGGCAGTACATGTTCGAAGGTACTACGGATATAACGAGGACGGTATCGTTAGGACCGGTAAGCAAAGAAGAAAAGGAAGTATATACAGCAGTTCTTAAGGGCAATTTAAGGCTCATGGATATGGTATTTCCTGAAGGATTCAAGGGAGCTCTGCTTGATGCGGCTGCAGAGACGCCCTTATGGGAAAAAGGTTATTACTGCGGACACGGCATCGGTCACGGAGTCGGGCATTACCTGTCAGTGCATGAATCAGAAGCAAGGATATCGAGAAATTCCGCAGAGCATGAGTGCGCATTCCATCCGGGAGTCATAGTCAGCGATGAGCCCGGCGTTTATATAGAGGGGGCCTTCGGTGTGCGTCTTGAGAACCTTCTTCTTACGGTAGACGCTGGATCTGCAGATGGGCATGGGATGTGCTCATTTGAGCCTCTGACGCTCGTTCCTTTTGATAAAGAAGCGATAGATGCTTCGCTTCTGACCCCAAAAGAGCAGTCGATCCTTAATGACTACAATATGCTCATATGGGAGAAGATTTCGCCGGTTCTTGATGAAAAAGAGAGAATATGGCTGAAAGATTATATTGATATTGCGTAAACCGCTGCTTTTGTATTATAATCTTATGCGGTTTATTGGATATCATAAACAGTTTAAGAAAAGGAGTGATATATTATGGCTAACATTGATCTTACCAAGTATGGCATCACCGGAACGACCGAGGTTATCTACAACCCTTCAAATGAGTTTCTTTTTGAAGAGGAAATGAAGCCCGAGCTTACCGGTTATGACAAGGGTGTTCTTACCGAGCTTGACGCCGTCAACGTTATGACGGGTATCTACACGGGACGTTCTCCTAAAGACAAGTTCATCGTTGATGATGAGAAGGCACGCGAGACCGTATGGTGGACGAGCGAGGAGTATCCCAACGATAACCATCCTGCAACACAGCATGCATGGGAAGAGTGTAAGAAGCTTGCTATCAAAGAGCTTTCAGACAAGAGACTTTTCGTAGTCGATGCATTCTGCGGTGCAAACAAGGATTCAAGAATGTCTGTCCGCTTCATAATGGAAGTTGCTTGGCAGGCTCATTTCGTAAGAAACATGTTCATCAAGCCCACAGCAGAGGAAGAGGCTGCATTCGAGCCTAACTTCGTAGTATATACGGCTTCTAAGGCTAAGGTTGAAAATTATAAAGAGCTCGGCCTCAATTCTGAGACCGCTGTTCTCTTCAACGTAACGAGCCGTGAGCAGGTTATCCTGAACACATGGTACGGCGGAGAGATGAAGAAAGGTATGTTCTCAATGATGAACTACTTCCTTCCTCTTGACGGAATGGCTTCAATGCACTGTTCTGCAAACACTGATATGGAAGGTAAGCATACGGCTATCTTCTTCGGACTTTCCGGAACAGGTAAGACAACGCTTTCCACAGATCCGAAAAGACTCCTCATCGGTGATGACGAGCACGGCTGGGATGACAACGGCGTATTCAACTTCGAGGGCGGATGCTATGCGAAAGTCATCAACCTTTCAAAGGAGAACGAGCCTGACATCTATGGCGCTATCAAGAGAGACGCTCTTCTCGAGAACGTTACTGTTGACGCAGCCGGCAAGATCGATTTTGCTGACAAGTCCGTAACAGAGAACACACGTGTTTCTTATCCTATAGAGCACATCAAGAACATCGCTAAGAACGTTAACGGAATTTCATCAGGTCCTGATGCAGAGAACGTTATCTTCCTTTCAGCTGATGCATTCGGAGTGCTTCCTCCTGTTTCAATCCTTACACCGGAGCAGACGCAGTATTACTTCCTTTCAGGATTCACTGCAAAGCTTGCCGGAACAGAGCGCGGAATCACAGAGCCTACACCTACATTCTCAGCTTGCTTCGGCCAGGCATTCCTTGAGCTTCATCCTACGAAGTACGGCGAGGAGCTTGTAAAGAAGATGCAGAAGAGCGGAGCTAAGGCTTACCTCGTTAACACGGGCTGGAACGGAACAGGCAAGAGAATCTCCATTCCTGATACGAGAGGTATCATCGATGCTATCCTCAACGGAGACATCAAGAATGCACCTACGAAGAAGATTCCTTACTTCGATTTCGAGGTTCCTACAGAGCTTCCCGGCGTAAGCACGGAAATCCTTGATCCTAGAGATACATACAGCGATCCTTCACAGTGGGAGGAGAAAGCTAAAGATCTCGCAGGAAGGTTCATCAAGAACTTCAAGAAGTACGAGACGAACGAGAAGGGTAAGGCATTAGTTGCTGCAGGCCCGAAGCTTTGATCGATATGTAATGAAGGCCCCGCGGAAATCCGCGGGGCATTTTTCTTGGGCTGAATATCATACCGGACAGGTATTGCAGGCATTGACTTAAACGGCTTTAATGCTATAATTTTATACTGATACACTATGTGACGGAGGATTGTTATGAAGATTTATGAAGAACTGGTAGCCAGAGGTCTCATAGCTCAGGTTACTGATGAGGAACGTATAAAAGAGCTTGTGAACAACGGAGAGGCTACGTTCTATATAGGATTCGATCCGACGGCCGACAGCCTTCATGTCGGTCATTTCATGGCGCTCTGCCTTATGAAGAGACTCCAGATGGCCGGCAATAAGCCTATAGCGCTTCTTGGCGGAGGAACCGGAATGATCGGGGACCCTTCCGGAAAGACCGAAATGAGGAAGATGATGACGGTCGAAACGATAGAGCATAACATAGAATGCTTCAGGAAGCAGATGAGCCGTTTCATCGATTTTTCGGACGGCAAGGCGATAATGGTCAACAATGCCGACTGGCTTTTAAAGCTCAACTACGTTGAACTTCTTCGTGAAGTCGGCGCGGATTTCCATGTCAACAACATGCTGAGAGCCGAATGCTACAAGCAGAGGCTTGAGAGGGACGGAGGACTTTCTTTCCTTGAATTCAACTACATGATAATGCAGAGCTACGATTTCCTTGAGCTCTACAGAAGATACGGCTGCAACCTTCAGTTCGGCGGAGACGACCAGTGGAGCAATATGCTCGGGGGCAGAGAGCTCATCAGGAAGAAGTACGGTGAGAAGAAGGCGGATGCGATGACGATAACGCTGCTTCTCAATTCCGAGGGACAGAAGATGGGCAAGACCGTAGGCGGTGCAGTATGGCTCGATCCTGATAAGACGAGCCCTTACGAGTTCTACCAGTACTGGAGAAATGTCGATGACGCCGATGTATTAAAATGCATACGCATGCTCACGTTCCTTCCGCTTGAGGAAATTGACAAGATGGACTCATGGGAGGGCGCTCAGCTCAACGAGGCAAAGGAGATACTCGCATATGAGCTCACCAAGCTCGTGCACGGCGAAGAGGAAGCCGAGAAGGCCAAGAGCGCTTCAAGAGCGATCTTTTCTTCAGGTGACTCCGCAGACATGCCTACAGTTGAGATACATGAAGAAGACCTCCGCGACGGTACGATAGATATACAGGCGCTGCTCATAAAGTGCGGTTTTGCGACATCACGTTCTGATGCAAGAAGATGCGTTGACGGCGGCGGTGTTTCTATAGACGGCGAGAAGATAAGCGATCCGTTCTATTCGCTGAAGGCAGATGACTTCGGCGAGGGCCGTGTCATAAGGAAAGGAAAGAAGAATTTCAAGAAAGCGCTGTTCTCCTGAGGCTTTGATATGAAAACTAATATACTTGAATATTTATTTGAAAGTGCAAAAGCCTGTCCTGACAAGGCGGCCTATTTCGACGAGCAGATAAGCTTTTCGTATGACAGGATGCTGAAGGCCGTAAAGGCGATAGGCACGAAACTCATTACAAAGCTTAACGTAAAATGCAGGCCTGTGCTTGTTTACATGGATAAATCGCCCGCTGTCATAGCCGCGTTCTGGGGCTGTGTCTACAGCAGGAATTTCTATGTCCCGATAGACACAGGGATGCCGGAGATGAGAATCCGGCTCATAGTCGAAAACCTCAAGCCGGCCGCAGTTATTACCGACATGACTTATTACGACATGGCGCGCAAGTTCTCTAACAACGTTTTCCTTTATGAGGAGATGACGGAGACGCCTGTCGATGAGAACCTGCTATCAGAGAGGCTTGCGACCTCTATCGATACTGATCCTGTCTATGTTCTTTATACATCCGGCTCTACCGGTGTTCCTAAAGGTGTAGTAGTCAGCCACCGCTCGCTCATCGACTATGTTGAGCAGTTCTGCAATGAGATCGGTATTACTGAAGACGACGTTATCGCGAATCAGGCGCCGTTCTACTTTGATGCTTCGCTCATTGATATATACTGCACGGTCTATGCGCATGCTTCGATGGGAATAGTGCCCCTTGACTATTTCTCCGTACCGCTGCGCCTTCTGGAATTTCTCGAAAAATATAACGTCACAACGATAAGATGGGTACCTTCCGCAATGAAGATGGTGTCTGTCTTCAACGGGTTCAAGTCGCTGAAGCCCAAAAAGCTGCGCAAGATCATTTTCGGTGCTGAATCGATGCCCGTAAAGGTATACAACTACTGGAAAGCCAACTATCCGGATGCTGTTTTCGTGCAGATATACGGTCCTACGGAAATAACCGGCGTATGCACGTATCATATCGTCGACAGGGACTATTCTGACGACGAGACTATCCCTATCGGAAAAGCTTTCAGGAACACCGAAGTGTTCCTTCTCGATGATGAAGACCGGCTGATAAGCCGCAGCGGCACTGTCGGAGAGATATGTGTAAAAGGAAGCTGCCTTGCAATGGGATACTACAACGCAAGGGAAAGGAGCGATGAGGTTTTCGTACAGAATCCGCTCAACAGCTACTACAGCGAGAAGATATACAGAACCGGAGACCTTGCGAAATACAATGACAGGCATGAGCTCGTATTCGTATCGCGCAAGGATTTTCAGATAAAGCACATGGGGCACCGTATCGAGCTCGGCGAAATAGAGACCGCGGTCATGGCGCTTCCCGACATGAAGAACGCATGCTGCGTTTATGACAGCGCAAAGGATAAGATAGTTCTCTTCTATGAAACGGATGCCTATGATGACATGTCGCTTACTGAGGCGCTCAAGAAGCGCCTGCAGCGGTACATGATACCGAACGTAACGAAAAAACTTGATGAATTCCCGATGCTGAAGAGCGGCAAAGCCGACAGGGTGAAGCTTAAGGAAATGATCTGAAACGGAGGATATTATGGACAGGATAATCGAAATTTTAAAAGCAGTTCATCCCGAGGTGGACTATGAGACTGAAACAGGTCTTATCGATAAGAGGATCTTCGACTCGTTCGATGTTGTGACTATAGTCGGTGAGCTCATGGATGAATTCGACATAGAGATAACCGCGGAACATATGATACCTGAGAACTTCAATTCGGCCGAGGCCATAGCGGAGCTTGTGAGAACACTTGAGGAAGAATAAGCAATGTCACTGATCTCCATCGACTTTGCTCTGTTCGTTTGTCTGGCTCTTCTGATTTACTTTGCTGTTCCGAAGAAGTTCAGATGGATAGTTCTTCTTGTTGCAAGCTATGCGTTCTACGCTCAGAGCGGAACCGAAAATCTGATATACATAGCCGTCACGACAGTTTCGGCATATATATGCGCATTCCTCATCGAGAAGAAAAAGGAGGGAATGGATGCGTATCTTCATGATAAGGGCGCGGACATTTCCAAGGAGGAGAAGAAGGCATATAAAGCCGGCGTAAAGAAGCGGCAGAAACTTATCCTTATTGCCGGACTTCTTCTGAATTTCGGAATTCTCGCATATCTTAAATATGCCAATATAACGATAGCGTATATCAACCTTTTCCGCCTGACTCATTACGGCAGGACGGATTTCATACCATTCAGGGATTTTCTGCTTCCTCTTGGCATTTCATTTTATACGTTTCAGACGATGGGGTATCTTATCGACATTTACTACGGTAAATACGGCAGGGAGCGCAATTTCTTCAAGTTCGCTCTCTATGTGTCATTCTTCCCGCAGGTCGTGCAGGGTCCTATCAGCCGGTTCGGACAGATCGCGTCTCAGCTTTATGAAGGTGCAGACTTCGATTTTGCCAGATTAAAGTCGGGATTCTACAGGATAATGTGGGGACTTTTTAAGAAACTCGTGATCGCGGACAGGCTTGCGGGTTTTGTCTCTGAAACGATGGCACAGAAGGACGCATACAGAGGTTTCTACATAGTCATAGCGATATTTGCTTATTCCATGCAGATCTACGGCGATTTCTCAGGCGGTATAGATGTGGCGCTCGGTGTCGCCGAGATGTTCGGGATAAAGCTTCCTGAGAATTTCGAGAGGCCGTTCTTCTCGAAGTCGATATCGGAATACTGGCAGAGATGGCATATAACGCTCGGGACGTGGTTCAAGGATTACATTTTCTATCCTCTGTCGCTGAACAAGGGGATCATCAAACTCGGCAGGATCGCAAGAGAGCAAAAGATGACTGCTCTCGGAAAGCGGATACCGATATATGTGCCGATGCTCTTTGTCTGGACTCTGACCGGAATGTGGCACGGCTCAGAAAGCCGTTATGTCGTCTGGGGACTTTTCAATTTCGTATTCATAGTGCTCGGAACCGAACTCGAGCCTCTGTCGAAGAAAATAACAGCAAAGCTCACTCTTGTTGAAAGCGATTTTGTCATGAGAGCGTACAGGGCCGGCAAGACTTTCTGGCTCATGTCGTTTCTTAGGCTTTTTGACATAAACCGAGACGTGAAGGATGCTTTCACGGCATTTTCGTATGTCTTCCAGGGATGGGGGCATTTCGATATAAACAGGATTTTTGAGAATCTTTCGCTTCCGATGGAGGAGATGATCGTTGCCGCGATTGCCATTGTGATAATGTTCATCGTCGATCTGATACAAAGAAGAGGGAGCGTTCGTGCAAAGATTTTCGCTCTTCCTGTTCCGGTGCAGTGGTGTTTCCTATCGCTGCTTGTCCTTGCAGTTTCGGTATTCGGATACTACGGGCCGGGATTTGATGCGGCATCGTTCATATACGGAGCGTTCTAGATAAGGATGAAGCTAAAGAAACTTATCAAAAACATAATAACGGTCCTGCTGAAAATCATTCTCATTGTATTTCTCGCGGTAACGCTTACAAGGATAATGATGCCGAAGTACCTCGACGAGGAGAGCAAGGACGGCAGGATAACACAGGAATACTATCCGGCGTCATCCGTCTCTGATGTCCTTTTTGTCGGGTCTTCAGTCGTCTTTTCCGGGATCGACCCGAAGGTTTTATGGGAGCGCGACGGGATATCCGCATTTGTGCGCGCTAATGCCTCGCAGACGATGTGGATATCATATTACATGACAGAAGATGCCATTAAATGCCATAAACCCGAGCTCGTATGCCTCGACATGACTTTCATCAAGTATGATGATGATTTCGTCGAGGAGCCGAGCACACGAAAATCAGTTGACGGCATGCGGCTTTCTTCATCAAAGATAGAGTGCGCACTTGCTTCGATGGGAGAAGATGAAAGGCTTGTTGAGTACTTGATCCCGATCCTTCGGTTCCATTCGAGGTGGAAAGAGTTTACATGGGATGACATCAGATATGCATGGTACCTTTCCCCCGTTACTATGAACGGCTACATAGCGGACTATGAGGTCGGGCCCGCGGAGACCGAGGACCTGACTTATGCTGGCTCCCCGGATCAGAAGATCAGCCCGAAGAATGAAGAATACCTTAGAAAGACGATAGAGCTGTGTGCTGATAATGGTGTTCAGCTGCTGCTTTTCAAGACACCTTCGCTTTCGAGCAACTGGTCTGATGCGCTTGATGTACAGATTTCGGCGATAGCCGATGAATACGGGATCACTTATATAAACTTTGACAGATACGGAAGGGATATAGGTCTCAATTTCAAGGAAGATACACCAGATATGGGAAGCCATCTGAATCATACGGGTGCGGAGAAGTTCTCAGAATACCTCGGTGATTACATCAATGCGAACTATGAGGTCAGCGACAGAAGAGACGCAAAGAAATACGACAGGTACTGGAGTAAGAAATAGAGGAAAACTGTTATGGACGAAAAGAGGAGAATATCTCTCGAGCGAGCGGATGAGCTGCACAGGGAAATAGAGGATTATCTGGCATTCAAGGAAGATTTCCTGCGCGAGACGGCCGAGATAAGGGATGTGCTTTCGAAGAAGCATAAAGAAGAGCTGATGAACTATTTTGATGCCGATGAGAACGACTGGAACGACTGGCACTGGCAGCTGCGCCACCGCATAAGTTCTGTATCTCTGCTTTCCAAATTCATCAAGCTTTCGGAAAGCAGGTATGCTATGTTCGAGGAAGTGTCAAAGAAATTCCGCTGGGCAACGACGCCTTATTATCTGTCGCTGATGGATTATGAGGATATGACATATCCGATAAACATGATGGCATTGCCTTCGGCCGAGGAGAATGACGAGAGCGGCGAGCTCGATCCTATGAGCGAAGAATACACAAATCCTGCACCATGCATCACAAGAAGGTATCCTAACAGGCTCATTATCAACGTGACGAGTTCATGCGCGATGTTCTGCAGACACTGCCAGAGACGAAGAAGGATCGGAGAGTGCGACCGGATCGAGTCTGAGGAGAACATCGAGAGCGCGATAAAGTACATAGAGAACACTAAAGAGATCAGGGATGTCCTTATTACGGGCGGAGATCCGCTCATGCTTCCCGATGAGATGCTGGAGAAGATAATAAGTTCTGTCAGGGCTATAAGCCATGTAGAGATAATCAGGATAGGAACGAGACTTCCGGTCACGATGCCTCAGCGCATAACCGATGAGCTCTGCGATATGCTGAAGAAGTATCATCCGCTCTTTATCAATACGCAGTTCAATCATCCGGGTGAGCTGACGGATGATGCCGTAAGGGCGTGCGAACGCATTGTGAACGCAGGTATCCCGATGGGAAACCAGATGGTATTCTTAAAAGGCATAAACAACGACAAATACATTGTCCAGCTTCTCAACGAAGGACTGTTAAAAGCAAGAGTAAGGCCATACTATATTTTCCATCCGAAACAGGTTAAGGGAACGAGGCATTTTGAGATAACCGTCGATGAAGGACTCAAGATAATGAAGTACCTGCGCGGCCATACGTCAGGGCTTGCCATACCTCAGTACATACTCAATGCTCCGCACGGACTCGGCAAGATACCGCTTCTTCCGAAGTATATCGAGGAATCTGATGATGAGCATGTTAAGCTTTTCACATGGGAAGGCAAGGAAGTCGACATCATTTACTGAAAATGATGAATCGATCGTAAAAAATCTTGCTTTATTCCTTGTAAATTAAGACGTTTTCCGTTATAATCTAATTAACCTGAAATGTTCGGTCAATTCTTGTAATTTTGAACCTACATCACTTTAAACGGGATTCCTATATCGCCGATCGGATGTCAGGCCTCAAACTTTTCGGTGGAAGGCAGAAGATACGGTTGCGGTTACCCACCTGGCATTACGCTAGGAGTCAAAATACAGGAATCGGCATTTCGGGGGCAATGGATTCTATAGTTTCTATAGAATCTTTTTTGTTTGATTTTTTCCGTATTTATGCTAAAATTCATTAGTTGAAAAGTTAAGGGCAGGGCATGAACGAACGTATAATCAAACTGTATCATAAGGTCAGGGATTTTTTTACTGACGCAGCTGATAAGAGAATAGATATTTACAGCGCATGTGCAGCATTCTATATCTTCATGTCATTCATCCCGTTCACGCTGATCATGCTTTCCCTCATAAAGTATCTGCCTTTTTCGAAACAGGATCTTCTCGATTTCATTGACACCGTACTTCCGATAGATCTCAATGAGATCATTGTGTTTATAATCGATGAGCTTTACAACCGCGGCATCGGAATACTTTCGATATCGGTAATTGCGACTGTCTGGGCTTCTGCAAAGGGAGTTTTCGGGATCACGAAAGGGCTTAATGAGATACACGGTCTATCAGGCGAGAAGAGCAATGTATATTTAAGGGTAAGGAGCGCGATCTGTACGGTTTCCCTTATGATGGCTATGGTGCTGATGCTCATCATATCTGTTTTCGGAAACGGGATAATCTCGATCGTGACCAGGCATGTTGTTATCCCTGATGAAATAGTGAGCATCATATCGGTAAGGAACGTCATAATGTTCTGCGTGCTCTTTCTGCTGTTCCTTTTTCTGTTCTGCGTGCTGCCGGCAAAGAAGATCAGGTTGAGAACGCAGATTATCGGAGCGGCGCTATCGAGCGCTATCTGGATAGGATTTACAAAGATATTCTCGTTTTATCTTTCGACGTTCAAAGGATACAGCATGTACGGCGGTTTCGCCGTGATCCTTGTGATAGGGATATGGCTTTATGGCGGTATGTATATAATGTTTATGGGAGCGATGGTCAACGAGGCCATATCTTCCAGGAAAGGTTTGAAAAATGAAACAACGGATCAATGAACTCAAGGAAAGGTTCGCAAGCGAGCTTTCAAAGGTTACGGACAAGCAGTCGCTCGAGGAACTCAGGCTTTCCTTCCTGAGCAAGAAGGGGCAGGTCTCTCTGCTCATGCAGGAGCTTGCGAAGATACCGAATGAGCAGAAGAAGGAAGCAGGACAGCTCATCAATTCGTTCAAGCAGGAAGTGTCCGCCCGTTTCGATCAGAAACTCGAGGAGATGAAAAAGCTTGAAGAGGAGTGCCTGATAAATTCTGCCGAAAGCTACGACGAATCGCTTCCCGAGAACATAAAGAAAGGATCTTATCATCCTATAACGCTCGTTCAGCGCGAGCTTGAGGATATTTTCGGGTCCATGGGATTTGATGTGGAGGACTACAGCGAGATAGTCGATGATTATCACTGCTTTGAGGCGCTCAACATCCCTAAGTTCCATCCGGCCAGAGACATGCAGGATACATATTACCTTTCGACCAGAAACCAGCTTCTTAAGAGCCATACTTCCGCAGCCCAGAATTCGATCATGCATAAATACGGAAAGCTTTTAAAGGAGAACGGCCGGCCTATAAGAGCCGTCTTCCCCGGAAGATGCTTCAGGAACGAGGCGATAGATGCGTGCCATGAGAACACATTCTTCCAGATGGAAGGAATAATGATCGACAAGGATATTTCGATCTCAAACCTTATATATTTCATGAAGACGATGCTCTCGGAGGTTTTCGAAAGGGATGTGACGGTAAGGCTCCGTCCCGGATTCTTCCCCTTTGTCGAACCCGGCTTCGAGCTAGACATACAGTGCAGCATCTGCGGCGGAAAAGGATGTCCTTCCTGCAAGAATTCAGGATGGCTTGAGCTCTGCCCGTGCGGCATGATCCATCCGAACGTACTCAAGTACGGCGGGATCAACAGTGAAGAGGATCCTTATGAATACACGGGATTCGCATTTGGTCTCGGTCTTACGAGGCTTGCCATGATGAAATACGGCGTTAAGGACATACGTACATTCAACGAAGGCGATCTGCGGGCACTCTCACAGTTCGTCAGCAGATGATCCGCATCTATAGGAGGAAGTCATAATGTTTGTTTCAATGAATTGGATTAAAGATTTCGTGGATCTTGACGGGTGTGACATAGAGCAGCTCATCCACAGGTTCACGCTTTCGACTGCCGAGGTAGAAGGCATCGAATATAAAGGAAAGGACGTACAGTCAGTTGTTGTCGGCGAGATCACATCATGTGAAAATCATCCCGATTCGGATCATCTTCACGTTCTGAAAGTTGATGCCGGGTCTGAAGTGTTCGATGTCGTATGCGGAGCGCCTAATGCAAGGGTAGGCATAAAGACTGCTTTCGCGAAGACGGGCGGCAGTGTGTGCGGTATGGAGATAAAGCCTGCCAAGCTTCGCGGCGTCATGTCATACGGCATGTGCTGCTCGGCAAAAGAGCTCGGCATAAGCGACGACCATTCCGGTATCATGGAACTTGATGCATCGCTTAAAAACGGAACGGATATCAAGGATATCTTCCCGATAGATGATGTCATATTCGAAGTTGACAACAAATCGCTCACAAACAGGCCTGACCTCTGGGGACATTACGGCATAGCAAGAGAGTTCGCGGCACTTACAGGCAATCCGTTAAAAGAGCTTCAGGTAATGGAGAATCCTTATACGGGTGATGCTAAGGTCGATGTAACCATCGCGAAGTCCGATCTGTGTTTCCGCTATACATCGGTCCGCATAGAGAACATTACGAAGCATGTCAGCCCGATGGAAATGCAGATAAGGCTTTATTACTGCGGATCACGTGCGATCAATCTGCTCGCTGATATAACGAACTATATCATGCTCGAGCTCGGACAGCCCATGCATGCTTTCGACGGAAAGAAGATAAGCAGAATTGTCATAGATACGCCTGATAAGCCGTTCACGTTCACTACACTCGACGGAAACGAAAGAGAGATAACAACTGATACGCTCATGATCTATGATGATAAAGAGCCGGTTGCTATCGCCGGTATCATGGGCGGACTTGACAGCGAGATCGTCGACGATACAGATACGCTCGTTCTCGAGTCGGCTAACTTCGACGGCGTATGCGTAAGAAAGAGCGCAAGCCGCATGGCGCTTCGTACTGATGCATCCGCAAGATACGAGAAGACGCTCGATCCTGAAATGACAATGACTGCCGCAAAACGTTTTATGAAGCTTCTGCATGATTCAGATGACGGGATCAGGTTCGTTACAGGGATCACAGATGTATATGTGAAGAAGTATCCCGAGATAACTGTACCGTTTACAAAGAAGTTCCTCGACAGGTATACGGGAATCGACATTTCAAGCGACAGGATCGAAGAAACGCTCATAAGCCTCGGCTTCGGCATCGAAAGGTCCGGCGATGAATTTACTATAAAAGTTCCGTCATTCCGTGCGACGAAGGATGTCAGCATGCAGGCTGATATCGTCGAAGAGATCACGAGAATATACGGCTATGACAACTTTGAGATAAAGACGACTTATGAACCGCTTCTTCCCGCAAGGAGAACGCTTCTTAAGACGAACGAGAACAGCATAAAGGACTGCCTTGTAAAGAGATATGCTCTTCATGAGGTTCACTCGAGAATATGGTGCGATCCTGATGATCTTAAGAACCTCGGTCTTTCGCCCGAAAATAACGTCAAGCTCCTCGGCGCATCAGAAGAGAAGGAGACCGGAATACTCCGCACTTCCATGATGCAGTGCCTCCTTCCTTTCGTATATGAGAACAGGAGCTTTTCGGATTCATTCGGAATCTTCGAGATAGGAAGGTGCGTATACGGCGAAAAGAGCGACGGAACTGCTGACGAGAGAAGGATGCTCGGCATAGTGCTCTACAGCAAGGAGAAAAGCGAGAAATCCCTTTATATGCTGGGCGTTGACATAGTCAACACCATAGTATCTGAACTTAAGCATAAGAGCGTCAGATATACGAAATGCGAGACAGACCATGACTGGCAACATCCGAAGAACACGGCAAGCCTGTCTGTCGACGGAAAAGATTTCGGCGTGCTTAATACGCTTCATCCTTCAACACTCAAGAAGATCGCGAAGAACTGCGTTGCAGTCTGCATCGAGATCGACATGGATGTTTTTGATGAGATAGCATCAGGTGAGCTCGGATTTGCTGAGCCTTCAAGATTCCCTGCGGTCGACTATGACCTTTCACTCGTCGTTCCTGACGGAGTCAGGTTCGAGGAGATGGCAGATTGCTGGCAAAAAGACGATAATCCTGAGCTTTCAGGCGTCAGCGTAATAGATATTTATGATTCAGCAAGCACTAAGAGCATAACGATAAGATTCTCATTCGTTCTTGATGACAGGACTCTCACAGGTGAAGAAGTCCAGAAGAGGATCGACGTTATCATCGAAAAGCTCGGAAAGCTCGGAGTTGCGCTAAGGGTTTAGCATGAAGACATCGGATTTTTATTATGATCTGCCGAAAGAGCTCATCGCGCAGGATCCGCTAGCGGACAGATCATCATCAAGGCTTATGGTCCTTGACGGCAGCAATATTGAGCATCGGGTATTTTCAGATCTGACTGATTACCTGATGCCAGGTGACTGCCTTGTCATAAATGATACGAAAGTCATTCCTGCACGCCTTCTCGGAAGCAAGTGCGATACCGGTTCCGCCGCCGAGGTTTTTCTCTTGAAGAAGAGGAAAGACGGTATATGGGAGACTCTCGTAAAGCCCGGAAAGAAGCTCCGTGAAGGAGCGCGCGTATCATTCGGGGACGGGCTCCTTACATGTGAGATCATCGAATGTCTGCCTGACGGCAACAGGCTTGTAAAGTTTTTCTATGACGGGATTTTCGAGGAGATACTCGACAGACTCGGACAGATGCCGCTTCCGCCTTACATCACCCATAAACTCAAAGATAAGGACAGATATCAGACTGTCTATGCAAAGAATGAGGGAAGCTGCGCGGCTCCAACGGCCGGGCTTCATTTTACGCCCGAACTTTTAATCCGCATAAAGGATATGGGCGTCAGAATATGCAATGTCACGCTTCATGTAGGACTCGGGACTTTCCGGCCGGTAAAATGCGAGGACATAAGCGAGCATCACATGCACAGCGAATGGTACTGTATCCCGGAAGAGTCGGCGGACATGATAAATGACACGAAAGCGGCAAAAGGACGTATCATCTGCGTAGGAACAACGAGCTGCCGTACGATAGAGAGCGCATGCGATGAATCCGGAAAGGTCATAGCAGGCAGCGCGGATACGGACATATTCATATATCCCGGATACAGATTCAAGGTTCTTGACGGCCTTATCACGAATTTCCACCTTCCTGAGAGCACGCTTCTCATGCTGGTATCGGCTCTTGCCGGAAAAGATAATATCATCTCTGCCTATGAAGAAGCCATCAAAGAGAGGTACAGGTTCTTCTCATTCGGGGATGCGATGTTCATACTTCCTCAAAGATAACTTGTTTTTAAGCGATTTTTGTACTATGATATTTGGGGTATTTCAAAGCTTTAACATGTAAGGAGAGGTATCTATGCAGGAAAAAAGAAAAAGCAAAAGGTTCGTTCTTGAGGCAACCATCGCTATGGAAAGAGTTGACGGTTCGAAAAACCGCCTCGTTCCGATAAACGTTATCGATGTTTCAGGCTCGGGCGTAGGATTTTCATGCAAGGAGATTCTTGAGATGAACTCGGTATATAAGATTCAGCTCAAGATCTGGACGGGGGATGTAGTAGATGCTCTTATCAATATCGTAAGATTTGATAACAGCAAGGATGATGTATATATTTACGGTGGCAATTTCGTGGGCATGCCCGGGAATGACACATCGAAGTTCAACATACATGAGCTTTTCGCTGCCGCGAATAATAATGATTTTTAAGGAGTCAGAAGGATGAGTAAAAAACCAACGGTACTGATGATCCTGGATGGATTCGGCATTTCTGATGAGACAGAGGGAAATGCGGTCCGTCTGGCGAAGAAACCCGTGATCGACTCCCTCATGCGCGGCTATCCGTGCGTAAAGGGACTTGCGAGCGGTATGGCAGTAGGACTTCCCGACGGACAGATGGGAAATTCCGAGGTCGGACACCTCAATATGGGCGCCGGCAGGATCGTTTATCAGGAACTTACGAGGATCACGAAGGAGATAGAAGACGGAGAGTTCTTCAGGAACGAAAATCTTCTTCGCGCGATCAACAACTGCAAGGAGAAGGATTCATCGCTTCATATCTACGGCCTTCTCAGCGACGGTGGCGTGCACAGCCATATAACGCATCTCTATGGCCTGCTCGAGCTCGCGAAGCGCAATGAACTGCGCAAAGTCTATATACACTGCTTCCTTGACGGAAGAGACACGCCTCCGACATCAGGTCTTGATTTCGTAAGGGACCTTCAGAGACAGATGAGACAGATCGGCATCGGTGAGATAGCTTCCGTTACGGGAAGGTATTACGCGATGGACAGGGATAATAACTATGACCGCGTAAAGATGGCTTATCTTGCGCTCACGAAAGGTGAGGGACTTAAGGCGGCCAATGCGGAAGAAGCTGTTTCAGCATCTTATGACCGTGATGAGACCGATGAGTTCGTAAAGCCTACTGTCATTGTCAACGGCGGTGTTCCGGTCGGAACTATAAACGATGACGATTCGATAATATTCTTCAACTTCAGGCCTGACAGGGCAAGAGAGATTACGCACGCGTTCTGCGATGACGATTTCAGATCTTTCAAGCGCGAGAAGAAGCTCGACATCGTGTATGTATGCTTCACGGATTACGATCCGCTCATCGAGAACAAATTTGTCGCTTTCGAGAAAGTTGCGGTCACGAACACGTTCGGAGAATACCTTGCATCCCTCGGAATGACTCAGGCCAGGATAGCAGAAACCGAGAAGTACGCTCATGTAACGTTCTTCTTCAACGGCGGCGTTGAGGAGCCGAACCAGGGTGAGACGAGAATACTCGTAAAATCACCGAAGGTCGCGACTTATGACTTAAAGCCTGAGATGAGCGCATATGAAGTCTGCGATAATCTCGTTAAGGCAATAAAGTCTGACAAATACGATGTGATCATAATCAATTTCGCCAATCCGGACATGGTAGGGCATACAGGCGTTCTTCCTGCCGCGGTAAAAGCGATAGAAGCTGTTGACGAATGCGTAGGAATGGCATACGAGGCAGTAAAGGAAGTCGATGGACTCCTTTTCGTGTGCGCGGATCATGGAAATGCCGAAGTAATGATCGATCCTGACAGCAAAGAGCCTTATACGGCCCACACGACCAACCCGGTTCCGTTCATACTCGTCAATTATGACAAGGACTATACGCTCCGCGAGGGCGGATGTCTTGCCGACATAGTACCGACGCTTCTTGAGTGCATGGGAATTCCTCAGCCTCGTGAGATGACCGGGAAATCACTGCTCATCAAGAAATAGAACGTGATAGCTCATATAAACATAAGTACGGATTTGTTTGTGAATATTGCATAATCTGCTTGCAAACAAATCCGTATTTTTTTATAATGTTACCTAGGCGTGCGTGCGCCGAATAATCATTTTTCGGAGGAGTTACATATGAAGGTATACCCAAGCAATAAGATACGTAATGTCGTTATTCTAGGACATGGCGGATGCGGAAAGACAACATTGACGGAGGCTATGGCCTTTTTGGCGGGAATTACCACGAGAATGGGTAAGACCGATGACGGTAATACGATAAGCGATTACGATAAGGAAGAGCAGAAGCGTCATTTCTCGATCGGCACGAGCGTTATCCCGATCGAATGGGATGACTGCAAGGTCAACGTGCTCGACACTCCCGGCTATTTCGATTTTGTAGGCGAAGTTGAAGAGGCAGTCGGAGCAGCTGCAGGCGCGATCATAGTCGTATCAGGAAAGGCCGGAGTAGAAGTCGGAACTGAGAAGGCCTGGGAGATCTGCGAGAAATATAAGCTTCCTAGGATTTTCTTCGTAACGGATATGGACGTTGACAATGCGAACTTCAAGAAGATAGTTGATGATCTTGAGGGTATGTACGGAAAGAAGATCGCTCCTTTCCATCTGCCTATACGTGAGAACGAGAAGCTCGTCGGATACGTTAACGTAGTAAGCGAGAAGGGCTTCAGATGGACAGATGCCGGCAAGGCTGACGAATGTGATGTTCCTGATGCATGCAAGGCTGATCTTGAAGGCTATAAAGAGTCCCTTATGGAAGCAGTTGCAGAGACGAGCGAAGATTTCATGGAAAGATATTTCGCAGGCGAGACATTCTCTGATGCTGAGATCCGTTCAGCCCTTTATGCGAACATAAATGACGGTACGATAGTTCCTGTAACGATGGGTTCAGGAATACAGTGCCGCGGCGTCTATACGCTCATGGATGACATCATCAAGTACTTCAAGAGCCCTGACCAGAGACAGCTCAACGGAATCAACCAGAAGACCGGCGAGATCTTCGAGGCTAATTATGATTTCTCTAAGCCTAAGTCGGCATACGTATGGAAGACTATAGTAGATCCGTTCATCGGTAAGTATTCGCTCATCAAAGTCTGCTCAGGCGTTCTCAAGTCAGACGACACGCTGTTCAATGCGGACAAGAACTCTGAGGAGAGGATCGGAAAGCTCTATCTGCTCCGCGGAAATAAGCCAATTGAGGTTCCTGAGCTTCAGGCGGGTGATATCGGAGCTCTTGCTAAGCTTACGAGCGTTAAGACAGGCGATACGCTATCAACGAAGGCTACACCTGTGCAGTATCCTAAGACTGAGATCAGCAAGCCTTATACATACATGAGATACAAAGCTAAGAACAAAGGTGATATCGATAAGGTTTCATCTGCTCTTGCAAAGATCATGGAAGAAGACCAGACCGTTAAGAACGTAAATGATGCAGAGAACAGGCAGACACTTATTTATGCACTCGGCGATCAGGCTATAGAGATAGTAGCAAGCCGTCTTGCGAACGTATACAAGGTCGAGATAGAGCTTGAAGAGCCTAAGGTTGCATACAGAGAGACGATCAGGAAGAATTCTGACGTTGAAGGAAAGTACAAGAAGCAGTCCGGCGGACACGGACAGTACGGACATGTAAAGATGAGGTTCGAACCTCTCGGAGAGATGGACAAGGCGTTCGAGTTCGAGCAGGTAGTCGTCGGCGGTGCTGTTCCTAAGAACTATTTCCCTGCAGTAGAAAAAGGACTTGCAGAATCAGTTCAGAAGGGACCTATGGCGGCATATCCCGTTGTCGGCGTAAAGGCTGTTCTCTATGATGGATCTTATCATCCGGTTGACTCTTCGGAGCAGGCATTCAAGATGGCTACTATCATGGCCTTCAAGAAGGGCTTCATGGATGCAGGTCCTGTACTTCTTGAGCCTATAGCTTCCCTTAAGGTTACAGTTCCCGATCAGTACACGGGTGATGTAATGGGCGATCTCAATAAGAGGCGCGGAAGGGTTCTCGGAATGAATCCTATCGGCGGCGGAAAGCAGGTTGTTGAGGCCGAGATACCTATGACAGGACTTTACGGCTACTGCACAGTTCTCCGTTCGATGACCGGCGGACGCGGCGTATATGAATACGAGTTTGTACGTTACGAGCAGTGTCCTGCGGATGTTCAGGAGAAGGAAGTTGCCGCAAGAGCAAGCCAGCTGACTGACGAAGCGGCAGAATGATCATCTGACACATATATGATATAAACTGAAATAAATTGAAATCCCGCCGGAATAAACGGCGGGATTTCCTGCTTTATAGTATGCAGATCATTGTGATCGATCTGCCACGGATAACATTTATATCACGAACTTACAACCTGGTTCCTTCCGTTGGATTTGCCTTTGTACAGACGTTTGTCGGCGATCTCGATGAGCGTCTTTACTTTTGCGGAAGAGTAGTAGCCGGAAACTCCGAGCGTTATAGTGACATGCAGAGCCTTGCCTTCGTAATTGAACTCAAATGATTCTATGGCCGCCCTTATACGGTTAGCAACCTCAACGGCGATGTCGGGGCCGTCATTGACGAGTATCAGGAATTCCTCGCCGCCCCAGCGGCATGCGCTGTCTTTTGATCTTATCTGCGCGGAAATAATCCTGCTTATGTTCTGCAGGACGAAGTCGCCGCAGTCATGCCCGTATGTATCGTTGAATATCTTGAAGTGGTCTATATCGCCCATTATAAGGCTATAGGGCATATCATTTATTATCGCATTTCGATGTGTATGATTGAGCCGCTCATCCATGCTGCGTCTGTTCAGGAAATGCGTCAGAGGATCATAGCTCGCCTCATCCTCAAGACGTTCCTGTTCGGTCTCCATGCGCAGCTGCATCGAATTGACTTCTACTGCGAACAATGCAGAGAAAACAAACGTCAGCGCAAGTCCTATAATGATATTCATGTAATTGAACAGAACTTCAAATCCTATAGGGAACTTTCCGGAAATAGGCTCAATTCCGAAAGTTAAGCCACGCATCACAAGATAGGCGACAAATACGGTCCCCGCAGTAACAAAAGGATATATGAGCCGGCGTCTGAACGAGGTGATTGAAAATGCAAGATAGAAAGATATCGGAATAAGGCTTGAAAGGTAGAACATGAAACCGAACCCCCATCCGACAAACAGCGTGGCAAGGCATGAATGCAGAACAACCTCGGCCATGACGATAAGGTACAGGTGCGTATAAAGTTTGATATTGGAAACTATCTTCGCAATATAGAAGTACATTATGACTATCGCCGTGTTGTATATGGCGACCGGGTATACACCCATGATATAAAAGAAGACCATGAAAATGAAATGAATTATTGCAGAACCGGAAAGAATGGCCGAATACCGCATCGCATCATAATTAGTCTGTGAGTCCCCCTGGTGACCATAAAGAAGATTCTGTAACATTTCATGCCTCCGTCACATATTATATCATCATTTTTTTTATACCACAAACGCATATATGAGCTTTCCCGACACCAAAAACATGTTTACAAACATATGTTCGTGTAGTATTATAGTTTTATGAAAAAAAAGGATCTGATGCTCATATTCGTACTGCTTATCGCAGCGACTGCATGCATCATTCCCGGACTGTTCCGAAAAGGCGGGAGCACCGCTTATCTTTACGTAAAGGGAGAGCTCTACGGTACATATGACCTTTCTGAAGATCGCGACATTCATCTTGAAAGCCCGGATGGAACGGTCAATGACATAAGGATAGAAAACGGCACGGCTTTCATGAAGTATGCAACATGTCCCGAGAAACTCTGCATGAACGGCCGTATAAGCCGCAACGGCGAGAGCATATGCTGCGCGCCTTCCGGTGTTCTCATGCTGATCCGGGGAGAGGATGATACGGGTTATGATGCGATCACCAAGTAGAAGAATAACGGTGTCTGCCGCACTTTCGGCTGTCGGGATAATGCTCGGGTACATCGAATCTTTCATTGTCATTCCGATACGCGTTCCGGGACTCCGGATCGGACTTGCGAATATAATCACGGTTCTTGGCATTTATCTTCTTAACCCCGCAGAGGCAGCAGCTGTCCTTTTTATCCGTGTTGCGCTTTCTGCGCTGCTGTTCGGAAGCCCTGTAAGCTTCATATATAGCATCACAGGCGCGGTTTTTGCATTTGCCGGGATGCTTTTCCTGTCAAAGCGCGGTTTTTCAGTATACGGCGTAAGCGTTTTCGGAGCGGCAGTTCATAACATTGCTCAGATAGCAGCTGCATGTGTCCTTGTAGGAAGCGTTTATGTAGTTTATTATCTTCCTGCACTCATTATCGCAGGGGTAATAGCCGGACTTCTGATAGGATTCCTTTCAGATGTCCTGATCAGGAAGCTCGGCAGATTTTTTAGAAGCACTGAAAGTGAGGGGAAAAATGATCGGTTATCTTAAAGGGGAAGTTGCCGGCATATACGAGGACAGGATCGTTCTCGAAGTCGGCGGAATAGGCTATAACATCTATATGCCGGCCAGTTCGCTCGAACTCATCGACGGCATAGGTTCAGAAGTCAAGATATATACATATCTTCTTGTACGCGAAGACGCACTTCTTCTGTACGGATTTCTTACGAAAGACGATCTGGATTTTTACAAGAAGCTCATAACTGTCAACGGTATAGGACCTAAAGGCGCTCTTGCGCTGCTTTCAGTCATGACTGTCGATGAGCTCCGTTTCGCGATTCTTTCAGGCGATTCAAAACAGATAGGAAAGGCCCCGGGTATCGGCCCGAAGACTGCGCAGCGCCTCATCATCGACCTTAAGGACAAGGTGGAGCCGGCTCTGGCATTTGATGTTCCGGCCAGGGATGATGAGCCGTCAGGCAAAAGGATGATGAACAAAGTGCTCGAGGAAGCTGCGGAGGCACTCGTAGCGCTCGGATATTCGCAGACCGAAAGCTATAAGGCGGTAAGAAGCGTAGAGAATTGCGATGATGTTGAGTCAGTGCTCAAAGAAGCGCTCACGAAAATGTCCAGGTTTTAGGTGATCATATGAAGAGAACGATAGAAACGAATCTTACTGATGAAGATATAAAGATCGAGGGAAGCTTAAGACCTCAGAAGCTTGATGAGTATATAGGCCAGCCTAAGGTCAGGGAAAATCTCAATATATATATCGAAGCGGCAAGGCGCAGAGGAGATCCGCTCGATCATGTGCTCCTTTACGGCCCGCCCGGACTCGGCAAGACAACGCTTGCTTGCATTATAGCAAACGAAATGGGCGTACATATCAAGACGACGAGCGGTCCTGCGATCGAAAAACCCGGCGAAATGGCCGCGATACTGAACGGACTTTCAGAAGGCGATGTACTGTTCATCGATGAGATACACAGACTCAACAGGCAGGTTGAAGAGGTGCTGTATCCCGCGATGGAGGATTATGCGATAGACATCATGGTCGGAAAGGGGCCTTCAGCACGCTCTATAAGGCTCGACCTTCCGAAGTTCACTCTTGTCGGAGCAACTACACGGGCCGGACTTCTTACGGCGCCGCTCCGTGACAGGTTCGGAGTCATTCACAGGCTCGAGTTCTATAACACTGATGACCTCGCGACTATAATTCTTCATTCTGCAAGGATACTCGATGTTGAGATAGGCAGGGACGGTGCATATGAGCTCGCAAGGCGGAGCCGCGGAACGCCGAGGCTTGCCAACCGCCTGCTGAAAAGAGTCAGGGATTATGCTCAGGTAAGACATGACGGCGTGATCACTGAGAGTATAGCGATAGAAGCTCTTGATCTGATGGGAGTAGATCCGATGGGACTCGACATGTCTGACAGGAACCTTCTGCTTACGATGATCCATAAGTTTTCAGGAGGACCGGTAGGCCTTGATACGATATCAGCAGCAATCGGTGAGGATGCGGGTACAATATCAGATGTTATCGAACCGTATCTTATTCAGAACGGATTCATAAACCGAACGCCGCAGGGAAGGATGATAACCCCTCTATGCTACAGACACTTCGGAATAGAGGGCATAGACGGCGATTCCAAATAAAGGTTGTTTTTAGGGGGTGATTTTATTATAATATGCTGATAGGGGGACATCGGAGGCAGCAATGATAGGAAACAATGATATTGAAGTCGTAATCGGCGGTAAGGTGATCACTCTCAGCGGCAACGAGAGCGAGGAATACTTACAGAAAGTCAGCTCATATATTAACAACAAGATAGCGGAATACAATAATGTGGATTCCTTCAGAAGACAGCCGGCCGACATGCAGAACGTTCTGCTCCTTCTGAACATCGCGGACGATTATTTCAAGACCGCGAAGCAGATTGAAGAACTGCAGAAGGAGATAGAAGCTAAGGACCGTGAACTATATGACCTGAAGCATGAGCTTATTGCTTCGCAGATAAAGCTGGAGAGCAAGGAAAAGCAGATCAGGAATTTTCAGGGCAAATGATTACAAGGATGTCTTCGGACATCCTTTTTAGTTGATATAATGGTGGAACGATTGAAAAAAGTGGAACTTCTTTCTCCTGCGGGAGATTACGAATGCTTTCTTGCCGCGCTAAGTGCGGGAGCAGATGCCGTATATCTCGGGCTCGATAAGTTCGGTGCGAGAGCTTATGCGGGCAATCTTTCGCGCAAAGAACTTTTTGAGGCACTTGATATTTCACATATTCTCGGCAGAAAGATATATCTTACGGTCAATACGCTCTTCAAGGACAGCGAGATAGATGAGCTCTATGATTTCCTCTATGAGCCGTACTGCCGAGGCCTTGACGGCGTCATAGTGCAGGATCCGGGTGTGATTTCGGCTATAAGGAAATGTTTACCGCATCTTCCGGTGCATGTCAGCACGCAGGCCGCGATAACATCATCTGAAGGGGCGATGCTTCTTAAAAAGCTCGGTGCAACCAGGATCGTTCCTGCAAGGGAGCTTTCTCTTGAGGAGATAAAGCTTTTAAAGAGCCGCACAGGACTTGAGATCGAATGCTTCGTGCATGGCAGCATGTGCTACTGTTATTCGGGTAAATGCCTTATGTCATCGTTCATAGGCGGAAGGAGCGGGAACAGGGGAAGATGCGCGCAGCCGTGCCGGCTTCCATATAGCGGAGCTTATCCGCTGAGCCTCAAGGACATGTGTACGGTCAAGATGCTTCCGAAGCTTATCGATGCCGGGATAACTTCTTTCAAGATTGAAGGCAGGATGAAGGACAGCGGCTATGTCCATTCGGTAACGTCCTTATACAGAAAATATATAGACAGATATTATGAGAATAATGAATACAATGTCGATGATACCGACCTGAAAGAGCTTATAAAAAAGCATACGAGGAGCGGAGGATGCGACGGGTATTACTTCAGGCATAACGGGAAGAGCATGATAACGCCTGATTCTCCGGCTTATGTTTCTGAAAATTCATCATCGGCTAAACCTCTGAAGAAATACGAGCTTCCTAAGATGAAAGTCAGGATCAGCTGTACGCTAAAAGAGGGATGTCCTGCTGAAATATCGGTAGAAAATGACGGAATTGCTGCAAAAACCGTTACAGATGTGATTCCCGAGCGAGCCATAAACCGCGTTGTTACTGAAGATGATGTGAAAAAGCAGCTCATCAGGACCGGAGGAACGGTTTTTGAGGCCGGATCGGCAGCAGCAGATATTGAGCCCGGCCTGTTCATACCTAATGGGCGGATAAACGAGATAAGAAGGCAGGGGCTTGAAGGTTTTACGCATAAAATCCTCGAAGGCTTCAGAAGATCTGATGCTGTACAATATTCACCGGCAGTTCTTGATAGATGCGCACCGCGCTGCTCGGAAGAATATCCCAAGGTCAGGGTCAGCGTTCTTAATGAAGGACAGCTGAAAGCGGCAGTTCTGAGCCGAGCTGATGCCGTCATCGTTCCGATGCGGCTTCTGCTTCAGGAAGCATGGCGAAAGATTTCGACGGGAAACTGCAGAATCTATGCGGCATTGCCTTATGTTATAAGAGAAGAATCCCGTGTGAACAGCCCTGATAATGTCAGGAAGTTCATAAATTCCGTAATGGCTTCTGATGAAATATCAGGCTTCTATGTATCGAACAATGAATCATTGCAGCTCCTTAATGAATGCGGATATGACGGCGAGGTCATAGGCGATATTCATTTATATGCATATAACCGCGAGGCTTATGCTTTTTATAAAGAGAACGGATGCACAGGCCTTACCGTGCCATCCGAGCTTAATGAGCGAGAGCTCAAAAGCCGCCAGGTAACAGGAGAGGAGCTTATAGTATACGGACATCTTCCGATGATGATAAGCGCTAACTGCGTGTATTCTTCTTCGAGAGGATGCGAAAATAGAGATGCCGGGCATGATTTTTACCTGACAGACAGGAAAAATGAGAAGCTTTATGTATCGTGCATATGCAGTGAATGCATGAATGTCATATACAACAGCGTCAGCTTGTGCATTACGGACTGCGCCGATGTATTTGATGCAATAAGGCCTTCATCGGTAAGATTCGTTTTCACGGACGAGGAGCCTGACGAAGCCGGAAGAATCCTTGACATATATATGTCAAATAGGCATAAGAACGGTTCGACTGATGAGCCTATAACTGAAAAATACACAAGAGGACATATAAAAAGGGGAGTAGACTGATTGGAAAAGATAATCATTGAAATCTGCCGTTATCTGATCATCATATGCATGGCAGTATATACGATCCAGTGCTTTGCGGTATTCCGGTTCGGAAACGAATATGACCGCAAGGGCATATACCTGCGCCAGAATTTCTTCATGGTCATGATCCATTTCATGGGGTTCGCTTCTTTGTATGCGCAGAAACTCGATATAAGATATTTCAAAGCTTATCTTATCCAACAGCTCGGCGTTCTTGTTATTCTTTTTGCATACAGGTTCATATATCCCCGGGCCAATACTCTGATCATAAACAATATGTGCATGCTTATCACGATAGGTCTGTTGATCTTAACGAGGATATCTTATGACAGGGCGATGAGGCAGTTCTATATCGTTATGGGGGCATCTGCAGTAACTCTTGCCGTTCCGTTCATCATAAGCAGGATAAGGTTCTTCGAGAAGTTCAAGTGGCTGTATGTAGGCATAGGACTCGGCTCGCTAGCCGCGGTGCTTCTTTTCTCGACGGTGATCAACGGTTCGAAGCTCAATATCCACATCGCGAGCTACACGTTCCAGCCTTCCGAATACGTGAAAATTGTATTCGTATTCGCGATAGCGTCCATTCTCGCTAGGAACCATCAGCTGAAAGACATCATAATAAGTGCTGTTATCGCAATGGCTCATATTATCATGCTTGTTCTGTCTAAAGACCTCGGAAGCGCTGTCATTTTCTTCGTGGTTTACTTTGCGATGCTCTATGTCGCGTCGAAGAATCTCATCTATTACCTTTTAGGGCTTTTTGCCGGAGCTGTCGGAGCATACATGGGATACAGGCTCTTCAGCCATGTCAGGGTCAGGGTGACTGCATTTCTTGACCCGATGGGGCACATAAGCGGAGAGGGATATCAGATAGCTCAGAGCCTTTTTGCGATAGGAACGGGCGGATGGCTCGGTATGGGAATAGGCCAGGGCGCGCCTACAACAATACCCGTCGTTGCGGCGGACTTCATATTTTCCGCCATTTGCGAAGAGCTCGGCGTCGTATTCGGGATGTGTCTTGTCCTTTTATGCCTATCGTGCTTTATCATGTTCATGAATATAGCGATAAAATTCGAGGATCCGTTCTTCAAACTCGTAGCGCTCGGTCTTGCGGTCGCCTATATTTTCCAGGTACTGCTTACGATAGGAGGCGTTACTAAGTTCATCCCGCTTACAGGAGTTACGCTGCCGCTTGTCAGCTACGGCGGAACTTCGGTCGTTGTGACCTGCTGCGTATTTGCCGTCATACAGGGACTGTACATAGCCAAAGGACGTGACAACGGACATATTCCGGCCCCGGCCGATTTTAAAACAGAGAAGCTTGATATACTGGAGATCGAATGAAAATCAGGTTCTGGTCAGAAAAGACCGAAAAGAAAAAAGAGAACAGGCGCCGTCATCATTACGACAACAACCGTGAGATCAGCGTGATCACCTATGTTTTCCTTGCGGTTTTTGTTGCTATGCTCATATATCTCGGTTACTTTACGCAGATCAGCGCTAAGAATATAATCAACAGCAACTATAACAAACGTCAGACGCTGCTTGAGTCGCGCATAGTAAGAGGCGACATCATTTCTGCTGACGGCAACGTGCTGGCAACGAATGTTTCTGACGGTGAAGGCGGCTATTTCAGAAGCTACCCTTACAGGAACACGTTTGCTCACATAGTCGGATATTCGACACACGGCGTGCTCGGTATAGAGAGCATGGAAAATTATACTCTGCTTACATGCGACGGAAACATTGTAAGAAGAATAAAGAACGATCTTGAGGGAGTCAAGAATCACGGAGACAACGTATACACCACGCTCAACACGAAAATGCAGGAAGCGGCGTATGATGCGATGGATGACAGGAAAGGCGCCGTCGTTGCGATGAATGTGAAAACAGGGGAGATACTGTGTGTTGTATCTAAACCTGATTTTGACCCCAACGAGGTCATAGGACGCTGGGACCGCCTGAATGAGGATACTGAAAACAGTCCTCTTCTTAACAGGGCTTTTCTCGGAAGCTATCCTCCCGGCTCGACATTCAAGATAGTCACTGCGCTCGAATACTTAAAAGAGCACGGCGGAAACGTCAGCGACTATGGATTCGAATGCAAGGGAAGCTTTGAATATAAAGGCTCGCTCATCAACTGCTTCAATGAGACAAGCCACGGGTGGGTTAATTTCGATGACAGCTTCGCTCAGTCCTGCAACTCGAGCTTCGCGAACATCTCGTCTAAGCTCGACAAAAAGAAGTTCGCATCAACTCTTTCAGACCTCATGTTCAATAAAGAGCTTCCGCTTCCTTTCAAATATTCGATGGCATATTCTGATATAGGACCTTCCTCGTCAACGGATGACCTTCTACAGACAGGAATCGGGCAGGGCAGGACGACTATAAGTCCGATCCATATGCTCATGATAACTTCCGCTATAGCAAATGATGGCGTTCTGATGAAGCCCTATGTCATAAGCGAGATAAAAAACGCTGACGGAGGAACTATAAAGAAAACAAAAGCAAGGGAATACGGCAGGCTCATCGATGAAAACCATGCCGAAAGCTTAAGAAAGATGATGAGAGAAGTTGTAGTCAATGGTACAGGAAGGCGTGCTTTCGATACCGAAGGCTATTTGATATCCGGTAAAACCGGTTCGGCCGAATATTCATCCAACAAGTCTTTATCGCACGCATGGTTCACCGGGTTCGCCGGCGAAGAAGAGCCGGAGATAGCAGTTACCGTCATAGTCGAGGGCGGAGGCTCCGGCGGGTCGGTTGCGGTGCCTGTCGCAAAAAGAGTATTTGACGCGTATTTTAACTAATGATATCATTAGTTCAATACAGTTTTATCCGGGGAAGAAAATGATAGAAGCAGTAAGCTGCGGAGGTCTTGTCATTCACAGGGGCAAGATTCTGCTATTATACAAAAACTACAATAACAGATACGAAGGATGGGTGCTGCCGAAAGGTACCGTTGAAGAAGGAGAGACACATGAAGCCACAGCGCTCCGTGAGGTCAAGGAAGAATCCGGAGTCGACGGAGTGATCGTAGAATACATAGACAAGACGATCTATTCATTCGTAGTTCCGGAAGATACGGTTTCAAAAGAGGTACATTGGTATCTTATGAGATCCGAGAGCTATGACAGCAAGCCCCAGACCGAAGAGTATTTCAGGGACAGCGGATACTATAAGTATCACGAAGCCTATCATCTGCTCAAATTCGACAATGAGCGTTATATTTTAGAGCAGGGATACAGGATCTACAAAAAACTGAAAAGACAGCAGAAATGGGATCAATAAAAAAGCTCCGGTTCATACCAGAGCTTTTATTGATAAGTTCTTCTGTGTTGCAAGATCTATGTATTTGCCGTCTTCGGTCTTCACCATCGGACGCGAATACTTCTGTTTGTTTATCAGTACTACGACGCATATCGTTCCGTCGTTCAGCTGGACTTCCTTTCCGATGTATTCCTCGACCATTCTCTCGAGGAAAGTCATGTAACACCCCGTGTCATATTTTCCGTAACCGTCTTTTTCGAAAATCTCTATGACAGTGAACGGACACAGAGGAGCGCGGTATGACCTGTAGCTCGTCATCGCCTCATAACTGTCGAGAATGGCGATGATCTTCGCAAACTGATCGATCTGCTCATCAACAAGCTTTTTGGGGTATCCGCTTCCGTCGATCCTTTCATGGTGCATGAGCGCACACAGCTTGATCCTCTCATCTATGTCATATGACTGGAGCATCTGATATCCCTTTACCGTATGGGATTTTATCAGATCGAATTCTTCATCCGTAAGTCGTCCCTGTCTAAGAAGAATATCCGTCGGGATCATGAATTTTCCGATATCATAGAAGAATCCGCAAAGAACGAGAGATTTGGCGTCCTCGTCGTCAAGGCGGAACCATTTGGCTGTATAACTGCATATCAGGGCTACGTTTATTGAATGCGTATAAAGAAAATCGGCTTCCGCAGTCTCTAGAACTGCGAGCATGTCAAGAATAGTGATCTTGCTGTGCTTGAACGGAGCGGTGATCTCATTGATGATCTCGTAAAGCTTGTCCGATTCGATGGGAACACCGGACTCAAGGAACTTAGACATCATTTCCTTGTATTCGAAGAAATTCTTGGAATAGATTTCAAAGAACTGCTTGAACGTGCGGCTGACCTTTATCTTTTCGAAATACGTAGTGAAGAAATCCTCCGGCTCCTTGATGTTAACGCAGGTTATCTTCGCTATGTTCAGTTTCTGAATGAGGAATTTATCAAGAGCAGTGTTCTTCTTGATTATGACGTTACCCTTATGGTCGAGCACATCCTCGGCAACTACTGCGCCGGGTGTCAGAGCTATAACGGCTTTAAGTTCCATGCTTTTTCCCCCTCGTATGGCTTTAGTATAAAAATCACATTGTTTTCTGTCAATAATAAGGATTAACTTTTTTGCTTTTTTTTGTTATAATCATAAAGTCTTCATACGACTTAAAGGAGATGGCTAAGTGGTACGATTTGTGGATGAGCCGTACGTTTCAGAGGCCGTAAAGCCAAAATTATCTTCCGTTAAATGGAAAATGGCCTGCGGAATAGGTATGACGAGGCTGCATTTCATAACGCTTTCTGATAACGGCAGGGATCTGTTCGATATTTATCCCGCAGCAGTATTCAAGCAGAAGAGCATCAGGAAGAGCGACCGCGTGATAATAGGCATAGCCGATAGCTCGTCATCGGCTTTTGAACTGATCGAGCAGATGGTAAATGAATGCCTTAATGCCTGCGGCGATCTTTCTGACATACGCGGCTATTTCGAGAAGTTCATTAAGGATCATATATAATGGCCGCAGTTTTACTGACAATATTAAAGATCACCGGCATAGTGCTCTTAGCGCTCATAGGGCTGATACTTCTTATTCTATCACTCATTCTGTTCGTACCGATAAGATATAAGATAACGGCAAAAAGGGATGATCCGTCCGGCAGTCCGTATGTGCTCGCAAAAGTCACTTACCTTCTGCACATAGCAAGCGGATGCTTCGAATATGATGAGAAAACAGACAAATGGCTTAAGATATTCGGTATAAAGGTCTGGCCAAAGAAAGAAAAGAAGGAAAAGAAAAAAGACAGAAAAGAAGAAACCGGAGAGGCTTATAAAGAGTCCGATAAAGAAGAGACAGTTCCTGAAATAAATGAAGAGATCACTGAAGATGATTTTGCCATAGACTGGAACGATGAAGATAAAGAAGCCGAAGGTTTTTCATCATCCGACGGTCCGGATGAGTCCGATGAAAAAGACATCACCGATAAGATTTCGGAAATAATAGATTCTATATCTGAAAAATATGAAAGCCTGTGCGATAAGTATAAAGGCATCAAGAGCAATATACACTTCTGGAAAAAGATGGCAGATGACAGCCGTAACAAAGAAGCGATGGCTGTCGTAAAGAAACAGGTGATCAGACTTCTCAGGAAGCTGGCGCCTCGGAAGGTTAAGGGGTTTGTGCACTTCGGGTTCGATGATCCTGCAACGACCGGGAAGGTTCTGATGTATCTTTCTCTCGTTTATCCGATCCTTCCTAAGAAACTGTGGATAGATCCGGGGTTCGAGGATACCGATATATACGGGAATATACTCATAAAGGGACATATTGCTCTTATCGTTCCCGCCGTATGCTTCTTAAAGCTCATGTTCAATAAGGACTGCAAGAGAATGTGGCGTCTTTATAAAAGGCATTCGGAGAAATAACATATAATTCTGCATGGAGGATAAAAATGGCGGAAAGCAGTTTCAATTCAGTAGTGAATTCACTTCTCGAGGGAATGGAAGGTTTCCTTTCGAGCAAGACGGTGGTAGGAGAGCCGGTAACAGTAGGAGATACTATACTGATACCTTTTGTTGACGTATCCTTCGGAGTAGGAGCCGGAACGTTTCGAGGCGACAAGAAGGACAACGGAGCCGGCGGGCTTACCGGAAAAATGACGCCTTCAGCGGTTCTCGTGGTTCAGAACAATTCCACAAGAGTCGTCAGCATAAAGAATCAGGATACCGTAACGAAGATAATCGATATGGTTCCAGAGATAATGAACAAGATTACCGCAAAGAAGGAAACAACCGTTTCTGATGAGGAAGTCCTCAGAGCAACGGATTTTGAAGAAGACACGGAGGAATGATGAATGGGATACGAGTTTGCTGACAATGATTACAGGGAATTAAGGGACTGCATCAATAAGATAAGCGCCACAATGAAGGAACTGGTTGAATGCAATAAGAAGACCGTAGCTGAAACAACGGCAATTGCAGGTGCTATCAGCGGACTTTCAAAGTACGGTAATGACTTAAGGGAGTCTCTTGAGGAAGTTGAGAATTCGGTTCACGGATTTGATGAGGTCAATGATTCCATCATAAAGATTTCAAATCAGACATCGATGCTTGCTCTCAACGCCGGAATAGAAGCGGCAAGGACAGGTGAAGCGGGAAGAGGCTTCACGGTTATCGCCAACAGAGTCAAGGAACTGTCTGAGCAGTCAAAGGATGCCGTATCCAATGGAAAGCAGCAGAGTGCGCAGCTTTATCCTTCCATAAAAGCTCTTAATGAAGAAACATCGGAATTCCTCAACAACATAGATGAACTTAATGAACAGACATCGGATCTTGAGGCAGTAACGAAGAAGCTCATGGAAAAAGCGGATGAGATCGAGCAGATGATCGCAACTGTTTCTAAGATGATCTCGAGCGTTAAGTAATAATGCACGGCATAAAAAAAGAACCTCATGAAGGTTCTTTTTTTATCGCCTGAAATTATTTTATGCTCTTTCTACTTTGTCTGACTTAAGGCATCTTGAGCATACATGAAGAGTAGTAGGCGTTCCTTTAACCATGCATTTAACACGCTTTACATTCGAATGAAAGATACGGTTTGATCTTCTGTGAGAATGGCTCACGTTATTTCCGAAATGCACGCCTTTTCCGCAGATATCACATTTAGCCATTTTTTGTGCCTCCTTAAAACTATCTATGTAAATAATGGAATTTTTACGCAACACGGGTATTTTATCAAATGTTCATATCCTTTGCAAGCAAAAGTTTGCAAGGCTGTGCGATTTTTTCTGTTTTCAATAATTGTAATTGCGTGTATAATATTTATGTTTTATCCCATAGAATGGTTAATGCAGATAGGAATTCCCCTGTCTATATTCGATCAAAGGAGGTTTCGTATGAAGGAAACTTTATCAACAGGTTCCGGTAATCTGATAATCGACGTTGATGTCGTTGCTCAGTATGCGGGAAGCGTAGCGGTTGAATGCTTCGGTATAGTTGGCATGGCAGCTGTCAGCATGTCGGACGGTATAGCAAAAATGCTCAAGAAGGAAAACCTTACAAGAGGAATCAACGTTGAAATGATAAATAATAAGCTGGTTCTCGATTTTCACGTTATCGTGAGCTATGGTGTCAATATCAGGGCGGTCGCCGCTAATCTTGTAAACAACGTAAAATACAAGGTTGAGGAATACACCGGATTTGAGATCGACAAGATAAACGTTTTTGTTGAAGGTGTTCGAGTTATCGATTAAAGGAGGAAACTTAAAGTGCAGTCAAATAATATCGATGCCCAAACACTGGCAAAAATGTTTCTGGCCGGTGCAAAAAGGCTTGAGAGCTGTAAAGAAATAATAAATGAACTGAATGTGTTCCCGGTTCCTGACGGTGATACGGGTACTAACATGTCGCTTACCATCATGTCGGCAGTGAATGAGGTTGAGGCGATCACCGATATGAACATGGCGACCCTTTCAAAGGCCATATCATCGGGCTCATTGCGCGGTGCGAGAGGTAACTCGGGTGTCATACTTTCACAGCTTTTCCGCGGATTCACGAAGGTCATAAAAGACAGCGAAGAGCTTGATATGGATGTTTTCACCCAGGCGCTTCAGAAAGCAGTTGAGACAGCATACAAGGCCGTCATGAAGCCGAAGGAAGGCACGATCCTGACAGTTGCAAGAGGCGTTGCAGAACGTGCGCTTGCAGTTGAGGATGCCGAAGATTTTGATTCATATTTCAAGGATATCATTTATTATGCGGAAGAAGTCCTGCAGAAGACGCCGGAAATGCTTCCTGTGCTCAAGGAAGCGGGAGTCGTGGATTCAGGCGGACAGGGACTTTTAGAGATCTTAAAAGGCGGGTATGAGGCATACTCGGGCGAGAACGCAGATGAGATTTTCGAGGTTTCAAAGCCTGCAGCCGGTGCCGTCGTAAAAGATAAGATCATTACATATGAAACTTCGCTTACTGTTTTCAAAAAGAGCTCATTCGGTGATGATGACGGAAGTGCACTTTCTGAATATCTCGATGCTTACGGAACGGGCGTTAAGCTCAACGATCTCGGAGATAAGCTTTCAGTTTCCGTATTTACTGAAGAGCCGGGGCGTATAGTGTCAAAATGCCTTTCATTCGGCTCTATCGATGATGTAGTCATAAAGCCGTGGGATAAGGATGAAATAACACCCGTTCTCGAAGAAGATAAGAACCCTTTAGGGGCCGGAACTGTTGAAAAACCTGCAGAGCCTGCAGATAAGCCGATCCCCGTTACGTCAGAGCCTGACGCGCGCTCAGAAGAGAAGGCGCCGGCAGCTGAAAGCGAAGAAAAGGCACCAGTGAAAACGGAGAAAAAAGAGCCTTCAAAAGAGATGGGCTTTGTAGCAGTTTCATGCGGAAAGGGACTTGATGAGATATTCATAAGCCTTGGAGTCGATTCGCTGATAACAGGTGGTCAGACGATGAATCCGTCAACAGATGACATGATAAATGCCATCGATAAGGTTGATGCGAAGACCGTATTCATACTGCCGAACAATAAGAACATCATACTTGCGGCCAATCAGGCGCAGTACCTTGTTGAGGACAAGGAAATAATAGTGATTCCTACGAAGACGATCCCGCAGGGTATCACGGCGCTCATCACCTATATGAATGATGCAACTCCTTCAGACAATGAAACGGCTATGAATGATGCGATTTCACGCGTCAAGACCGGCCAGGTGACTTATGCAGTAAGAGATACTTCAATAGGCGGAATGAGCATACAGAAGGGCAATATCATGGGAATCGGCGACCATGAGATTCTTGCAGTCGGAACGGTCGTAGAAGATACGACGATGGAAATGCTCGAGAAGATGATCGACGATGAATCTGAGATCGTCAGCATTTATTTCGGCGACGAGGTCGATGAAGAGATCGCCAATGATTTTGCCGCAAACGTCGAGCAGAAGTATCCGGACATTTCCGTCGAGCTTCATTCCGGCGGGCAGCCGATATATTATTACATAGTATCCGTGGAGTAGAATGACAGATCTTACCGTTATAAAAGGCATAGGCGAAAAGAATGCGAAGCTTTATGCAAAGCTCGGCATAAAAACCGCTGAATCTGCCCTGTATTACTTCCCGAGGGATTATATTTCTTATGAAGAGATAAGCGGTCCGCATGAATTGTGTGCGGACCGTATTGTTGCTTTTGAGGCAGAAATAGTAAGGCGTCCAACCCTTAAAAGAGTAAAACGCCTCTCGGTAGTTGGTGCCGACATGAACTGCGGCGGCATCCATATTACTTCAACATGGTTCAACATGCCATATCTGCCATCAAGCCTGAAAGCCGGAAGCACTTACGTGTTCCGCGGCACGCTGACGCATGAAGGCGATCACTATCATATCAGGCAACCCCAGATTTTCACAAAAGAACAGTATGAAGAACTATTAGGGCGTATAAATCCTGTTTATCCGCTTACAAAAGGACTTACCAACTCATCGGTCTCAAAGACTGTAAAGAAATGCTTTGAGTATCTTGACGGCAGCTACAGGCAGGAACTATATGACATGCATTTTCCGAAGGATGAGGAAACGCTTAAGGCGGCGAGAAACGCGCTCGTCTTTGATGAGTTTCTGATATTCATTCTGCGGCTCAGACTCATGAGGGATAAAAGCGAAAAGGCAAAGGATGCTTTCGGCATGATAGAGACAGCCGAGGCCGAAAGAGTCATTGAAAGACTTCCTTACAGGCTTACCGGTGCTCAGCTGAGAGTATGGAACGAGATCAAGAACGATCTGTGCTCGCCGTATTCGATGCGAAGGCTCGTACAGGGGGATGTCGGCTCCGGGAAGACGATACTTGCCGCGCTTGCTGCGATAATGACCGGGATGAACGGCTATCAGAGCGCGATAATGGCACCTACGGAGATTCTTGCCGAGCAGCATTACCACTTTATCAGGCAGCTGCTCTTTGATAATTCAATAGATCTCAATCCCGTGCTTCTTACCGGCTCAATGTCTGCGTCTGCCAAAAGGGGAGTCAGGGAAATGATAGAGGATGGAAGCGCGGACATTATAATCGGTACGCATGCGCTGTTCCAGGAAAAAGTCGTGTATGACCGACTTGCGCTCGTTGTGACGGATGAACAGCACAGGTTCGGTGTGAACCAGAGGAGCAGCCTTTCGTCAAAGAACACCGAAAGTCCTGCGAATGTTCTCGTTATGAGCGCAACACCGATACCTCGCACGCTTGCTATGATAGTGTACGGCGATCTTGACATCTCGATCATAGACGAGCTTCCGGCGCATAAGAAACCGATTAAAAATGCGGTTGTAAACGAAAGCTACAGGAATACCGCATATAAGTTCTTTCTTAAGGAAATTATGGCCGGACATCAGGTGTACGTGATCTGTCCGCTCATCGAGGAAAGTGAGGGAAATGATGCCAAGAATGTCATTGATACTGCAGGTGAGCTTTCATCCTGTTTTGACAATTCTGTCAGCGTCGGAATACTGCATGGGCGCATGAGGCCTGCCGATAAGCTAAAAGTGATGGACAGTTTCGCAAGAGGGGATATTAACATACTCGTATCGACAACAGTTGTAGAAGTAGGCGTGAACGTTCCGAATGCGACGGTCATGATGATAGAGAACGCGGACAGGTTCGGGCTTGCCGCGCTCCATCAGCTGCGCGGACGCATAGGAAGGGGCGAAGCGCAGTCTTACTGCATATTCATGAGTTCGAGCACGAATCCTGATACGATGAAGCGGCTCGACATACTGAAGAACTCAAATGACGGATTTAAGATCGCCGAGGAGGACTTAAAGACAAGAGGACCAGGTGATATGTTCGGAATACGACAGTCGGGCGACGTAAGCTTCAGGCTCGCGGATATATATTCTGATGCAGCTATACTGAAAAAAGCCAGCGACGAGGCATCTGCAATTCTATCAAAGGACCCGGATCTTTCGGCGCCTGAGCACGAACTGTTGCGCGCCGAGGTTTTTGAATCGGGGATTCTTTCTGAACTTGACTCCACATTATAGGATGCACAATAAATTGTACCCAATGGGTGAATCGGCACAATTTATTGTGTTTTCTTCTTGAAATGACGCTGTTTTGTGGTATAATCTTGAGGGTGGGAATATATGTATTTAATGTATTAAGGGGTGTTTTATGAGTCCTAAATCAAATTATGATGCAAAAAGCATCACAGTCCTTGAAGGGTTGGATCCTGTCAGGGCGCGTCCGGGCATGTACATCGGAAGCACCACGACAAAAGGTCTTAACCATCTGATCTATGAGATCGTAGATAATTCCGTAGATGAACATCTTGCCGGATCGTGCAGCAGCATCTGGGTGACATTGGAAAATGACGGATCGGCAACAATAGAAGACAACGGGCGCGGCATTCCTGTTGATATGCATAAGGAAAAAGGCGTCAGCGCTGAAAGAGTTGTTTTTACGACACTGCATGCTGGCGGTAAATTCGGCAATGAAGTGTATAAGACGAGCGGCGGACTTCACGGTGTAGGTTCATCGGTTGTCAATGCTCTGTCCGAATACCTTGATATAGAAGTGCGCCGTGACGGCAATATTTATCATGACAGATATGCAAGGGGCATCCCCGTTATCGAGCTCGAAAAGGGCCTGCTTCCTGTAATAGGAAAGTGCAGGAGCACTGGTACGAAGATCAATTTCATGCCTGACGGTGAGATTTTCGAGAAGACGCGATTCCGCGAAGAGGATATCAAGTCCAGGCTCCACGAGACCGCATATTTAAATCCTGAGCTTACAATATACTACTGTGATAAGAGAGTCATACCTCATGAGAAGATTGAATTCCACGAGCCTGAGGGCATCATAGGGTTTGTCAATGACCTTGACCAGCATAAGGAGGCAGTATGCCAGCCTGTCTATTTCTCCGGCACATGCGACGGCATCAACATCGAGATCGCTTTCCAGTATGTCAATGAATTCCATGAGAATGTTCTCGGATTCTGCAACAACATATACAATTCCGAAGGCGGTACGCATCTTACCGGCTTCAAATCGATGTTCACGAACGTGATGAATAATTATGCGCGTGAGCTCGGAATCCTTAAAGATAAGGACCAGAACTTCACAGGTGCGGACATAAGAAACGGCATGACTGCCATTGTGTCGATAAAGCATCCCGATCCCAGATTTGAAGGACAGACGAAGACGAAACTTGATAACCAGGATGCCGCAAAGGCAGTCTCAAAAGTAACAGGGGATGAGCTTCCGCATTATTTTGACAGGAATCTTGATGAGCTTAAGGCTGTTCTTGCATGCGCCGAGAAAGCGGCGAAAATCAGGAAGAGCGAAGAAAAAGCCAAGACCAACATGCTCACGAAGCAGAAATACTCGTTCGATTCGAACGGTAAGCTTGCTAACTGTGAGAGCCGCGATCCGAAGAAATGCGAGATATTCATAGTCGAGGGTGATTCGGCCGGCGGCAGCGCGAAAACCGCAAGAAACAGGAATTACCAGGCAATACTTCCTATCAGGGGAAAGATATTGAACGTTGAAAAGGCAAGCATAGACAAGGTGCTCGCCAATGCCGAGATAAAAACAATGATCAATGCGTTCGGATGCGGTTTTTCTGAAGGTTACGGCAATGACTTTGACATATCAAAGCTTCGGTATGACAAGATCATAATAATGGCAGACGCTGATGTCGACGGCGCGCATATTTCAACTCTGCTGCTGACGCTGTTCTACCGTTTCATGCCCGAGCTCATATATGAAGGACACGTTTACATCGCTATGCCTCCGCTTTATAAGGCAATGCCGTCCAAGGGACAGGAAGAGTATCTGTATGACGATAAGGCACTTGCCGCATACAGGAAGGATCACACCAATTTCAAACTGCAGCGGTATAAAGGTCTTGGTGAGATGGATGCCCAGCAGCTCTGGGAGACGACGCTTGACCCGGCCGCAAGAAGACTGAAATTAGTTGAGATAGAGGATGCGAGACTTGCGAGCAACACTACTGAGATGCTGATGGGTACCGACGTTGCGCCCCGTAAGGATTTCATATACAGGCATGCGCAGGAAGCAGCACTTGATTACTGATAAGAATAACCGAAAGTGAGCAGAAAATGGCCAGAAAAGCAGTAAAAGAGCCTATAGAAGAGACTATTATCAAAACCGAATACTCTGAAGTGATGCAGAAGTCATACATCGACTATGCAATGAGCGTCATTATATCAAGAGCGCTTCCGGACGTTCGCGACGGACTCAAACCCGTTCAGAGAAGAACGCTCTATGATATGTACGAGCTCAACAACAGATATGACAGACCGCATCTCAAGTCAGCCCGTATAGTAGGCGATACGATGGGTAAATACCATCCTCACGGCGACAGTTCTATATATGACTGTCTTGTCGTAATGAGCCAGGAATTCAAGAAAGGAATGGCATTAGTTGACGGCCATGGCAATTTCGGATCTATCGAAGGTGACGGCGCGGCCGCCATGAGATATACGGAAGCAAGGCTGTGCAGGATATCGCAGGAAGAGATGCTTTCCGATCTCGATAAGGATGTTGTCGATTTCATGCCGAATTATGATGAGACCGGCAAAGAACCTGTCGTTCTTCCTGCCAAGTTCCCAAACCTTCTTGTGAACGGTTCTGAAGGCATAGCGGTCGGTATGGCAACGAGCATGCCGCCTCACAACCTATGCGAAGTAATAGACGCTGAAAAGGCTTTCATGAAGAACAGTAATATTACTACCGAGGAGCTCCTTGAGATCATGCCCGGGCCTGATTTTCCGACAGGCGGGATAGTCACGAACAAAGATGAGCTTCTCGAGATATATGAGACCGGAACCGGTAAGATCAAGATCCGTGGAAAGGTTGAAATTGAGGTCGGAAAAGGCGGAAAGACTTCACTTGTTGTTACTGAGATACCATATCCTATGATCGGCGCCAATATTGCGAAGTTCCTTCTCGATATAGTTGCGCTCATCGATGCAAAGAAAACGAATGATATAGCTGATATATCAAACCAGTCGAGCAAAGAGGGGATCCGCATTGTCATTGAACTTAAAAAAGATGCTGACGTAGAGAATGTCCGAAACATGCTTCTTAAAAAGACGAGGCTCGAGGATACTTTCGGCGTCAACATGCTCGCTATCTGTGACGGAAGGCCCGAAGTTTTAGGACTGCGCGCGATCATTTCACATCATGTCAAATTCCTTCGCGAGCTCGCTACAAGGAAATACAAGACGCTTCTTCAGAGGGAGCTTGATAAGAAAGAGATACAGGAAGGTCTCATAAAGGCAGTAGATGTCATTGATGTCATCATCGAGATCCTTCGAGGTTCGAAGGATGTCAAGATGGCAAAAGCATGTCTTATGGAAGGCACAACTTCTGGCATTAAGTTCAAGTCTAGAATTACTGAGAAAGTCGCCTCCCAGCTCCGTTTTACCGAGCGTCAGGCATCTGCGATACTTGAGATGAGGCTCTATAAGCTCATAGGTCTTGAAATGGAAGCTCTTATCGCAGAGCATGAGAAGACTCTTAAGGATATAGCGGAATATAAGGAAATACTGACGAAATCTTCCAAGATGGATTCCGTGATCATGAAGGAGCTCGATGCGATAAAGAAAATGTACGGCAGAAGCCGCCGTACCGTCATTGAAAACTCGGATGAGGCAGTTTATGAAGAGAAGAAGATAGAGGAAATGGATGTTGTGTTCCTTATGGACCGCTTCGGATACGCCAAGACTGTCGATGTTCCGACTTTTGAGCGGAACCGTGATACGATAGAAGCAGAATTCCCTACAAGATTCACCACACTGAATACGAGCAGGATATGCGTGTTCACCAACAGGGGTGTCATGCATTCCATTAAAGTATCGGATCTGCCGTTCGGAAAGCTCCGTGATAAAGGCATTCCGATCGATAATGTGAGTAATTTCAATTCGGCCGATGAAACTATAGTTTACGTTCTTCCGATGACCGAGCTTGTAATGCAGAAGCTCATGTTCGGAACGAAGAAGGGCATGTTCAAGCAGGTTTACGGTACGGAATTTGATGTGATCAAGAGAACGGTTGCCGCTACATCGCTTCTTGATGGCGATGAACTGATCAACGTATTCCCCGTGACCGATCAGAAATATGTAGTTCTTCAGACGGAATTCGATATATTCCTGAAATTCCAGCTTGATGAGATACCGGAGAAGAAAAAGGGCGCGATAGGCGTCCGTGCGATCAAGCTCACTGGAGCGGATAAAGTTGAGCATGTATATTACCTTTTCGAGGAAGACGATACAATGGTCAAGGTCGGTAACCGTGATGTCCTTCTTTCAAGGCTTCGGACTGCCGGCAGGGACACAAAGGGAAGCAAGCTTCGGGGTTGATCTATGAGAGTTATTGCAGGATCTGCCAGACGGCTTAAGCTTCTGGCACCAAAAGGAATGGCCACAAGGCCTACGAGAGACAAAGTCAAGGAAACGCTTTTCAATATTCTTGCGCCCGAACTTTATGACGCATCTTTTCTCGATCTTTTCGCAGGAAGCGGCGGGATCGGGATAGAAGCACTGTCGCGCGGCGCAAAAAGCTGCACATTCATTGAGAAGGATAAGGAAGCAGTAAACTGCATAAAAAAGAATCTTGAGACGACGCATTTTACAGATAAATCTCTGGTGCTCGCGCATGATGTGCTGACATCGCTTTATAATCTTCATCCTTTGGAATGCTATGATATCATTTTCATGGACCCTCCTTATGACAGCGGGTTTGAAAAACAGGTCCTTTCAATACTGACAAGGCTTGATATAATTAATGAGGATACACTTATCATTATTGAAGCTGCAGAAGATACGGACTTTGCTTTCGCGGCAGGACTTGGATTTACGGTGGCACGCATAAAGGAATACAAGAACAACAAGCATGTTTTCCTGCGGCTTTCTTCATCGGAGGAATGATATGAAAAGAGCTATTTATCCCGGAAGTTTTGACCCTGTAACCTATGGCCATATTGATATTATCAAAAGGGCATCAGAAATTTTTGATGAACTTATTGTCGCGGTTCTGTGCAACAAGGCTAAAACTCCGTTGTTTTCTGTAGATGAACGTGTTAATATATTAAATGAAGTTCTGCATGATCTGCCGAATATCAGGATCGTCAGCTATGAGGGCCTGCTTGTTGATTTTGCGGTGGCTAACAATGCTAACGTTATAGTCAGGGGACTTCGGGCCGTAACAGATTTTGAGTATGAACTCCAGCTGGCGCAGACGAACAACGTGCTGAACAAAGGCGTTGATACTGTTTTTCTTACGACTTCGTTGAAATATGCATATCTTTCAAGCTCAACTGTAAGGGAAGTAGCGAGTTACGGCGGCGATATCGCCAAGTTCGTACCGCCGCTTGTTGAAAAGCTTACATATGAAAAATTCGGCATTGAATGTAACAGGAGAGTGTAAATGAGCAGCAGAATTGAACAGGTAATCGACGAAATAGAATTATTTATTTCCGAATGCAAGTACCAGACATTTTCATCAACGAACATCATCGTTGACAAAGACCGGATGGATGACCTTCTGCGCGACCTGCGCATGCGTACTCCGGAAGAGATCAAGAAGTATCAGAAGATCATCAGCAACAAGGAGCGGATACTTCAGGATGCGAGGGACAAAGCCGATGCGATGCTGAATATCGCACAGGCAGAAACCGTCAGGATGGTTGATGAGAATGAGATCATGCAACAGGCGTATGCTCAGGCGGGCGAGGTTGTCAAACAGGCAACAGACCAGGCACAGCAGATAGTCGACATGGCTACGGTTGAAGCGAACAACATCAGACAGTCCGCAATGGAGTACACATTCGGACAGCTTGCAACGCTTCAGAACATCATTGATCACGCGATAGGTACTGCGGATGCGAAATACGGAGACCTCATAGCAAGGCTCCGGGAATGTGCGAACATCATAGCGCAGGACAGGTCGCAGCTTTATCCGCAGGTCGAACTTGAAAATGATATAGCGGCATTGGAAGGATATCCTACCGATGCAGGCAATAAGGGAGGCAAAACAGAAGGCGGCGGCAAAGGTGTTGATCCTATCTAGCATATTGAAGCGGAACCGCATAAAGGTTCCGCTTTTTATATATCATCAACCGAACTATCTGAAAAATGTATGAGAGGAAAATGAGATGAATGATGTACTTGCCGGGCTGAAGCCCGAAAGTGTATTTCATTATTTCGAGGAGATTTCAAGGATACCGAGACAACCGGGAAAATGCAATAAGATCAGCGATTATGTTGTATCTTTTGCAAAGGAGCGCGGTCTTTTCGTCATGCAGGATGAAAAGCTGAATGTTCTTATCAGAAAGCCTTCTAAACGCCCGGACAGTCCTTATGTCATACTGCAGGGGCACATGGATATGGTCTGCGAGAAGAGCTATGACTATGATGCAAGGCATGATTTTTCCAAGGATCCTCTGAAGCTCTGCCTTCTTGATGACTTTATTTATGCGAAAGGCACCACGCTCGGCGCTGATGACGGAATCGCCGTTGCTTACATGCTCTCGCTGCTTGATGATGACAGTCTCGATCTTCCCGGGATAGAAGCATTATTTACCGTTGATGAGGAAGATGGCATGAAAGGCGCCATGGCATTTGATACTTCCGAGCTGAAGGGCCGCATGCTGATCAACCTCGATCACGAAATAGAAGGCGAGATCATAACATGTTCGGCCGGCGGGAAACGGGTAAAGTGTTCGCTTCCTGTTAAATACGAAAAGGTTTCGGGGACTGCATATGATATCATTATATGCGGTCTCGCAGGCGGTCACTCAGGAATGGAGATAGATAAAGGCCGCGGGAATGCGAATCTGCTGCTCGGCCGTATTCTTCATACTGTTTCAAAGAAAGTGCCGTATTCTCTGAAGTATATAGGCGGAGGTCTTACTGATTCGGCTATCCCCCGTGAGGCGAAGGCCGAGATCATAATAGACGCAAAAGATTCTGATACGCTTGAGAACATAGTTGAGAAGTATTCAAGGATCATCTGCGACGAATTCGAAGGCATTGAAGAGAACATGATGATATATGCTGAGAACAAGGGTGAAGACTCTGCCATGTGCCTTGAAAATGAGTCGATGCGCCGCATAGGATTTCTGCTGAATACCGTTCCGGACGGAATAATCAAGATGAGCCGCAAGAACGAAGGCCTTGTGCGTACTTCCTTAAACTGCGGGATAATGAAGCTTAACGAAAAGGAATTCAATCTGATCATAAATATGCGGAGCCTTGCAGAATCAGAAAAGGAGGCATTAGCTGATAAGATCGAGTATCTCATGGAGACAATAGGCGGAAAGTACATTGAAGAATACGACTATCCAGCATGGGAATATGAGAAGTCCTCAAAGCTGCGGGATCTTGCGTTTGACATATTCCAGCATATTTACGGCAGAAATCCAAAACTTCGGGGATTCCATGCGGGACTGGAATGCGGAATTTTCTTCAAGAAGATCGAAGGTATCGACATCATTTCCTTCGGTCCTGATATAAGCAACATACATACTCCGAAAGAGAGGCTCAGCGTTTCAAGCGCAGCCAGGGTGTACGAGTATCTGCTTGAGATATTAAAGGCCATTTAACATGCAGCTTCCCGGAGATTTTAAAGAATCGATGAAATCGCTCCTTTGCGGTTCATATGATGACTTCATAAGTTCGTATGAGGTTCCCCTCAGGGGGTCTTTGCGTGTGAACACTTCAAAGATTTCCGTCGATGAATTCAAATGGATCGCCCCTTTTTCAATTGAGCCGATAGATTTCATCCCTGAGGGATTCTACATCGATGAAGCAGACGGATGGACAAAGCATCCGTACTATCATGCGGGACTTTTCTATATCCAGGAAGCGTCTGCTATGCTTCCTGCCTCCTTATTTCCTCTTGATGAAAACGACAGCGTGCTCGATATGTGCGCCGCACCCGGCGGAAAATCAACCGCGATAGCCGGGAGAGTTAGAACACTCATATCCAATGACATAAGCTTTTCAAGGTCCATGGCTCTTGTTAAAAATATTGAGCATAGCGGATGCACAAACTGCAACGTTACCTGCGAGGATCCGGAAAAGCTTGCAAGACTATGGCCTGAGAGGTTCGATAAGATAGCTGTTGATGCACCGTGCTCTGGCGAAGGAATGTTCAGGAAGGACAGAAGCCTCATCGAAGCATATGCCAAAAAGAAACCTGAAGACTATGCGCCGCTTCAGCTGCGGCTTCTTGAGCTTGCGTACAGGATGCTGAAGGGCGGCGGAAGCATCATGTATTCAACATGTACATTCTCTGATATCGAGGATGAGCAGGTAATACTGTCATTTACAAAAGCTCATGATGACATAGAAGTAAGTGAAATCGAGAAGATACACGGCCTTTGCGGGCCGTATGATAAATACTCGGATGAACCTTCAATAAAAGGATGCGCACATGCGTTTCCGCATACCATGGGATGCGGCGGGCATTTTGTAGCGCTTATGAAAAAATCGCAGGATCGGATAAGTGAATCACCTGTACTTCGTGTTTCAGGCGTTGAATATATTGAACTGCCCCAGAGCGTTAAGGATTTCTCGTCACATTTTTTGGCAGAGTTTTGTGAAAGCTTCAAGAGCAGAAGATTTCTTGCGAATAAAGACGGTTTCATTTACATGCTGCCGCCTGGCTTTGATGAGACATATGACAAAAGCATAAGATATGTCCGGACAGGTACATGCATCGGGAAGATGTCAAAATCAGGCGGATTCACACCGCATACTGCACTGGCGCTTTCAATGAGCGCGGAGGACTTCGATAATGTTCTTATGCTAGGAGCTGATGATCCTGATGCCATCAGGTATCTGAAAGGGGAGACACTGGGAAGATCATACTCCGGCAGGGGATATGTCATGATATGCGCAGACAGATTCCCGCTCGGCTTCGCAAAATCTGACGGGGCAAAGATCAAGAACCTTTACGAAAAAGGATGGGTTTACAGATAGATGTGGAAAGAAATTTTTCAGGAAAAAGAAGCTGTTCTTTTTGACCTTGACGGCACAGTCATTGATTCCATGTGGATATGGCGGCAGATAGATATGGACTATTTTGCTAGATATGCGCTTGATATGCCTGACACTTATCAGCAGGAGATAGAGGGCCTCAGCTTTTACGAGACAGCAAAGTATACGCAGGAAAACTACATAAACTGGATAAGCGTTGAAACGATGATGAAGGAATGGAATGATATGGCATATGAGCACTATGCCCATATCGTCAAACCGAAGGCGAGCGTCGTGCAGTTTCTCGAGTATCTGAAGAATACAGGTCATAAACTCGGAATCGTGACCAGCAATTCAAGGATTCTGTGTCATGTGACATTAAAGAACAACAGGATTTTCAATTTCTTTGATTCGATCATCACAAGTGAAGACTGCACGGCCGGAAAGCCTGCGCCCGATGTATATCTTATGAGCGCTGAGGCGCTTAATGTAAGTTGCGATAAATGCATTGTGTTTGAAGACCTGTGCAATGGCATAATAGCGGGAAAGAACGCAGGAATGGCGACCGTCGCTGTTCACGATGACTATTCGCTCTATCAGTGGGATATGAAGAGGGGAATGGCTGACTACAGCATCATGTCATATAAGGAGATAGCAGATGAAGTATGTTAACAGGGAACTGAAGGGAACCTGGGGATACATAAGGAAACAGAGGATTTTCGAGATTGTAAAGACTGTCGTGCTGTTTGCGATGGCGCTCGGGATTTTTTTCATAGGCTATTTTACGCTCGGTACGAAGAAAAGCCTATGGTCTGTTCTTGCTGTTCTTGCCCTTCTTCCTGCCTGCAAGTCTGCGGTCGGGGTAATAATGCTGATGAGGTTCTCATCTCTTCCTGATGATGTGCATGAACGCTTTGTTCGCTATACTGAAGGCATACCGACTGTTTTCGAGAATATATTAACGACAAGCTCAAGAACATTTTATCTTCAGGTCATAAGCTGCATGGCCGCTACCGTCATTGCATACGGTGATATAGACAAAAAGGATATCGATCAGGTCAGAGAACATATCGAGTATGTTCTTAAGACGGCAGGGCATAAGGCATCAGTAAAGATATTTACCGACGAGGAAGGGTTTGCAGCCCGTGCGGCAGAACTTCGCGAAAAGTTATCTGATCAGGGTTCGTCCTCTGAACTGATACTTTCAACGATAAAAGCGGTATCACTATGAAGGAATATACTGTATCCGAAAATGATGCGGGCAGAAGGCTCGATAAGTATGTTATGAACATACTGAAGAAGGCGCCTTCGTCATTCGCATATAAGATGCTCCGGAAGAAGAACATCGTTCTTAACGGAAAGAAGGCCGGCGGAGGTGAGCTGCTGTCTGCGGGTGATACTGTAGTTTTTTATCTTTCGGATGAGACGTTTTCGAAATTTTCATCCGGCGAAGAGTCTGCAGAAGATTTATCGCACCTTCTTCCGCCCATTTTGTATGAAGATGATGATGTACTGATCGTAAATAAGCCGGCGGGCATGCTTTCCCAGAAGTCAGAGGGTGGCAGCATATCCTTGAATGAAATATGCAGGTCATACGTTAAATCATCTGAAGCTTCTGATGCTTTTACGCCGTCGATATGCAACAGGCTCGACCGCAATACTGCGGGACTCGTGATTTTCGCAAAAACTTACAGGGGCGCCAAGATCACGGCTGAAGCTCTCAGGGCAAGAACGATAGGAAAATTCTATGAATGTGTTGTTGCAGGAACTGTAAGTGATCAAATGCATCTTTCGGGAACTCTTTCGAAGAACAGCGCTAACAATACTGTATCTGTCGGAAAAGCCGAGGATGAAGGCTCATATATAGAAACCGATTTCATGCCGGTTGAGACGAACAAAAATCTGTCACGGCTATGTGTTCACCTCATAACCGGCAAGACTCATCAGATACGCGCGCATCTTGCTTCGGTAGGGCATCCTGTCATCGGGGACTATAAGTACGGCGACAGGAAGGTAAACGACATATACAAGAGGGAATTCGGAATAAGCTCGCAGCTTCTTGTCTGCAACAGGCTTTCTTTTCCGGAGGATTTCGGGATAAAGGGACTTGCAGGAGCAGAATGCGAAACTGACATTCCCGATGATTTCAAAAAGGTGATGCAATGGCATGGACATCAAGAGGGCTCCGCGGCTCTACGTTCGAGGAACTCATAAACAGAACAAACGAAATATATAAGGAACACGCTCTAGCGCTTGTTCAGAAGATACCTACGCCTATCACTCCGATAAAGATGAACGAGGACCATACACAGATAACTCTGGCGTATTTTGACCAGAAGAGCACGGTTGACTACATAGGCGCAGTTCAGTCGATCCCTGTATGCTTTGATGCGAAGGAATGCTCGGCGGACACTTTTGCGCTCGCGAACATCCATGAGCATCAGGTTATGTTCATGGAAGATTTCGAAAAGCAGGGCGGGATAAGCTTCATTCTGATCAATTATACACATCTTGACAGGCTTCATTACATGAGGTTTGAAATCCTGAAGAAGTTCTGGGACAGGATGACGCAAGGAGGCCGTAAAAGTTTCCGTATCGACGAAATAGAAGATGAATTTGATCTTACACCTCATGACGGAATATTCGTTCCGTATCTTGACGGGATCAAAAAAGATTTGACATTACGTTGATCACTCCTTTATAATTTCGTCTAGTAGCATAGTAACGAATTAGCAATTTAACGCATTAAAGTGGAGGGAATATGGCGGATCTGCTGCATACTCCCGAAGGTGTAAGAGATGTCACACCATCGGAATTCGAAAAGAAACTGGAGATAGGGAACAGGCTCATAGGAGTTATGAAGGATAAGGGGTACATGCTTATGCAGACCCCGTCTTTCGAATATTTTGACGTATTTGCGAACAACATCGGACTTACTCCGTCGCGGGAACTGTATAAGTTCTATGACAAAGAGGGCAATACGCTCGTTCTGCGTCCTGACTTCACACCTGCTATAGCAAGGGCTTTCTCAAAGCTCTTCTATACGGAAACGGCGCCTGTTAAGCTCTGTTACTGCGGAAACACATTCGTGAACGGTAACGATCTGAACGGAATGTTGAAGGAGAGTACTCAGATCGGTGCGGAGCTCTACAATGACGGCAGCTGCGAAGCTGATGCCGGTATGATCAGCCTTGTAATAGACTGCATGAGATCCGCGGGCTTTGATAAATTCGTGGTTTCTATAGGAAACGGCAATTTCTTCAGAGGGCTCTGTGAAAAACTCGGAATATCCGCAGAAGACGAACAGAAGCTTCATCGCCTCATCTCCGCTAGGAACATGTACAAAGCAAAAGAACTTCTGTCAGAGCTCGGGATAGAAGCCGAGTATTCGGAGCTCATTGTGAGCATATCCGATGTCTATACTTCAAAGGATTCGCTCTATGCCCTGAAAGAAAAGATTGATAATGAAAAAATCACCGAGGCGCTCGACAGACTCATAAACATTATAGGTATTCTTGAAAAAGAAGGGAAAGATAAGTTTGTTTCGATAGACTTAGGGCTTCTTAACAAATATGATTACTATACCGGAGTTCTTTTCAGGGCTTATACGTTCGGCTCCGGAGATGCCATAATGAAGGGCGGCAGATATGATAACCTCGTAAAGGAATTCGGAAAGGATACACCTGCTATCGGATTCGGTGTTTCGCTCGATGAGCTTCTCATCGCTCTTTCAGAGCAGGAGAATTCCAAGAAGGACAGCAATGACTATCTGACTTTTGCACTGACTAAAGGACGTCTTGCCGATAAGACGCTCGAGCTTCTCGAAAAAGCCGGGATAACATGCGAGGAGATGAAAGATAAATCCACGAGAAAGCTCATTTTCGTCAATGAAGACTTAAAGCTCAAGTTCTTCCTTGCCAAGGGTCCCGATGTTCCGACATATGTTGAGCATGGCGTCGCTGATATCGGTGTCGTAGGATTCGATACGATAAGCGAGGAAAACAGGAAGATACTCGAGGTGCTAGACCTCGGTTTCGGAAAATGCAGGATGTGCGTATGCGGACCTCAAGAAGCAGGAAAACTTCTGGCTACGAAGGGCATGATAAAGATAGCAACTAAGTACCCGAGGATCGCCAAGACATATTTCAACGAGGCAAGAAGACAGAGCGTTGATATAATCAAGCTTAACGGAAGCATCGAGCTTGCGCCGATAGTCGGACTTTCCGACGTTATAGTGGATATAGTTGAGACCGGTTCAACGCTCCGGGAGAACGGGCTCGTGATTTTAGAGGAGATCGTAGACATATCGGCCAGGATGGTCGTCAATCCTGTCTCTATGAGGCTTCATTCTAAAAGGATCGTTGAACTCATCGAGAAGGTCAAGGAGGAATTATGAGAACTGTAAGACTTTCGGAAGAATCCGTAAAGGATATACTGTCTGAACTTTTGAAACGCAATCCGGGACAGTACAGTGAATATGAGAAGACTGTTTCAGACATAATAGAGAATGTCCGCGAAAACGGTGACAGAGCGCTTTTTGAGTATTCGAGAAAATTCGATAAGAACGATATAGATGCAGGATCTATCAGGGTTACTGAAGCTGAGATCGAGGAGGCTTATGCTACTTTTGATAAGGATCTTATCGAAACTATGACAAGATCCGCGGCGAACATAAGAAGCTATCATGAAAAGCAGCTTATGAACAGCTGGATGGACCTTAAGGAAGACGGGACCATGCTCGGACAGAAGATAACACCGATAGAAACTGTCGGCGTGTATGTGCCCGGAGGAAAGGCCGCTTATCCGTCTTCAACGCTTATGTGCATCATACCCGCATTGGTTGCAGGCGTTAAGAGGATAATAATGACAACTCCTGCAGGAGCCGACGGAAAAGTCGCACCTGCAACGCTTGTTGCGGCAAAGCTGTGCGGGGTGAATGAGATATACAAGGTCGGAGGCGCGCAGGCAATAGCCGCTATGGCATTTTCCACGGAATCGGTACCTAAGGTTGATAAGATTGTAGGGCCCGGCAACATATTCGTCGCTCTTGCAAAGAAAGCCGTTTTCGGATTCGTCAGCATCGATTCTATCGCCGGTCCGAGCGAAATACTCGTCATAGCCGACAAGACCGCGAACCCTAGATTCGTTGCGGCCGACCTTCTTTCGCAGGCAGAGCATGATGAGCTTGCGAGCGCGATTTTAGTTACTGATTCGCCGGAGCTTGCTGAAGAGGTCGGCAGATACGTTGATGAGTTCGCATCTAAGCTTTCAAGGGAGGAGATCATCAGAAAATCGCTCGATAACTACGGGTACATACTTATAGCTGAGGATATGGATTCGGCCATCTTTGCAGCGAATGCCATAGCATCCGAGCACGTTGAGATAATTACTGAGGATGCGTACGCTGTAATGGCGAAGCTCAACAATGCCGGCGCGATTTTCTTAGGACCTTATTCATCAGAGCCTCTCGGGGATTATTATGCGGGCCCTGATCACGTTCTTCCTACTAACGGGACGGCAAGATTCTTCTCGCCGCTCGGAGTTGATTCGTTCATAAAAAGGACCAGCATCATAAGCTATTCGAAGCAGGCGCTTGAGGCTGCATGTGATGATATAATGAGATTCGCCGAAGCTGAAGGACTTACGGCGCATGCGAATTCTATAGGTATAAGATTCCAAAAAGGAGTGTTGTGATATGGCAAAAAAGACTGCATCAAGAGAATGCACTAAGAAAAGGGAAACAAAGGAGACCTCGATAGAAGTTGCGCTTGATCTTGACGGAACCGGCGAGGCTAAGATCGATTCCGGCATTGGCTTTTTCGATCATATGCTCGAAAGCTTCGCAAAGCACGGACTTTTCAACCTTAATCTGTCATGCGAAGGGGATCTTCTCGTTGACGGACATCACACGGTCGAGGACTGCGGGATAGTGTTAGGTGAGGCGATAAAGGAAGCCGTCGGCGATAAGATCGGGATCAGAAGGTACGGAAGCATGATCCTGCCGATGGATGATGCTCTTGTTCTTACCGCCGTAGACCTGTGCGGAAGGCCTTACCTTTCGTTTGAAGCCGATTTTCCGACAGAGAGGATCGGATATCTTGATACGGAGCTTGTTGAGGAATTCTTCCACGCTTTGGCTTACAGCGCAGGGATGAACATCCACGTAAAGGTTATTTCCGGAAGGAACTCGCATCATATATGCGAGGCGATGTTCAAAAGCTTCGCGAGGTCATTGGATGCCGCAACTTCATATGATCCGAGGATAACGGATGTGCTTTCAACGAAAGGAACGCTCTGATGAAAAAACTCTTAATACCGTGCGTATATCTTAAATATGACAGGCTCGTTAAGGGCTTTGGCGATAATACAGTGCTGTCGGATGACCCGGCGGGATACTGCTCGTTCCTGTCGGTCAACGGAGCCGATGCAATACTTCTCTTTGACCTTTCCGACAGTGATGAGGAGCATGAGCTTTCTCTGCTTACGGTAAGAAAGATCACGAAAGCGATCAATACGCCTGTTTACGGAGCAGGTAACGTAAAGCGTCTCGAGGACGTGAAGAAGCTGCTTTATGCAGGATGCAGGAAAGTCGCTCTCAACATGGCAAAGCAGTCGAATATCGATCTTATCGAAGAGGCGGGGAAACGTTTCTCGAAGAGCAAGATACTCGTATGCGCCGACAGTCTCGAGCAGATACTCGATAATCTGAAAGTCATTAGGGAAAACACGGATGGAGCGCTTCTTCTCGGAAAGCTTTTTGTTGAAAAATTTGACGAGATAGGAGTCATTCCGGTTATAAATAAAGAGTGCTCTGCAGCAGAGATCCTGTCGAAAAACTGCGTTCTCGGCATTTCCGGCGATATAGTGAACGAGCATGCATCTGATATGTACTCATTCAGGGATGAATTATCTGCCGCGGGAATAGAAACATCTGCTGAAACTGCAGCTGTACCGTGGGAAGAGCTTAAGACAGATTGTGCAGGACTTGTTCCGGTCGTATGCCAGGACCACGCCACCGGAGCGGTTCTTATGGTCGCTTACATGAACAAAGAAGCATATGAGAAGACAGTCCGAGAGGGAATAATGACATATTATTCGCGGTCGAGGAAGTGCCTCTGGAAGAAGGGAGAGACGAGCGGCCACTATCAGTATGTCAAGTCATTATACTGTGACTGCGACAAGGATACGATCCTCGCTAAAGTCATACAGATCGGTAATGCCTGTCATACGGGAGAGTATTCCTGCTTCTTCAATGAGATCTTAAAAACCGATGATGTTTCTACCGATCCATATACAGTTCTCGAGGATGTTATGTCAATTATTCTCGACAGAAAAGAAAATCCGAAGGAAGGATCGTACACTAATTATCTTTTTGATAAGGGACTCGACAAAATTCTCAAGAAAGTAGGAGAAGAGGCGGCTGAAACGGTTATCGCGGCTAAAAATCCGGAGCCTGAAGAGATAAAATACGAGATTGCCGATCTTCTTTATCATCTTATGGTACTTATGGCTTTAAAGGGCATAACATGGGCCGATGTCATGGAAGAACTTGCAAGGCGTTGAAAATACTGAAAAAAATTTTTCAAAAAGTACTTGATATTTTTTATGTAAACTAATATAATCATTTATGCAAAAAATCGGAATATTTCCTGATAACGAAAGGGGTATATTATGAAGGGATTTATTAAAAAGCTTTTGATCTGCGCGGCAGCGGCAGTTGTACTGTTTACAGCTTACAGTACAACTGATGTATCCGCGAAGACTATGCACAACGTAACGTATATTTACGGTACGAAGATTGTTACAGTTCCTGTCGCTCACGGAAAGAATGCAGCTGTTCCTACGGATACGGCTGTTCCGGGATATCTGTTCCTTTCATGGGTTGGCAATGCCGCAAATGTAACTGAAGACAGAGTAATCCTCGGCGCTTACGCAAAGCTTGATGCAGCTCCTGTATGTGCCGCAGTTCCTCTGCCGTGTGCACCGGCAGTATGTGCACCTGTTGCATGCTATACGCCTCCTGTAGCAACGTGCAATATATATACCAAGAAAGTCAGCACGAACAAGTCAGCACAATGGCCCGCATGGTGGTCAACACTTAATCTTCCTAAGGGAGTTCCCGGAAAGACCTGTGCAGTTCACTGGTACAATGCATGGAACGGCGAACTCTGGAAGACTGATATAGTTCCTTACGGCGGTTCACTTCCTACCCCCGCAGATCCCTGCCTTGCAGGTTATGAGTTCGCAGGATGGGACGGAGACTGGACATGCGTTACTGAAGACCGTGCTATCGCTGCATGCTATTACATCAACCACAGGCTTAAATTCGTCGATGACCTTACAGGCGACACTATCGATGTAGTTTATGTACGTGACGGCGAAGGTGCATGGGTTGATCCTCCTCATCACAAGAACAAGAAGTTCGATCACTATGAGAAGGGCGACGGCGGAAGATATGACGGTGAAGGAGTTCACTGCGATCATACATTCTATGCTATCTACGTAGATGACTGATGATATATCTTTTATCGGAATATTCCTTTGGAAAAGACGTATGTAAATACGGCTTTTCTTATGTTATCATAGTAAAAGCCGATTAACGGAATGAAAGGATATGAAAGAACTGGCACTGTCAAACCGAAT
>JAILNQ010000117.1 GCA_024691425.1 Lachnospiraceae bacterium | reverse complement strand
TTATGCTGGGCAAAGACACTTCATGGATCAAGCGGAGCCTTCTTGCCTTTCCGCTCGGAGTATCCGCATTCATCGTCAGCGCATATGCGATGCTCGTTATCGGTATACCGTACAATACGATGACGGTAAGCCTCATATGGGCGCTTGAGGCGGCAATTGCATTATTCCTTAACCGAAAATCATACGCCGCGATCGATGCCGAAAAGCTCAAGCACATGCTGATCGTAACAGCCGTTGTGGCTGCAGCAGGCGCGATCTCTGTCTCGGGACTTGCGCCGGTATCGATCTCAAACGATTCGATGTACTATTTCAAGAGATATCCCGACTGCATAGTATATTTTGAAGGACTCCGGGATCAGTTCGATTTCTTCCTGACCGACACAGGACTCGGAATAGTCAGCTTCGATACGCTTCCCGCGCTCTACGGTTTCGGCGAGACGTTCGGCATCAGGGAGTTTTTCCATATCAACTTTCTCGCGATTTTTGCTCATGCAGTATACGACCGTGCAAAGAAGAATGATAACGGTGGACGGTTCCATATATTCACATTTCCGGCAGCCGCAGCTATCGTTGTTACGGCCGTGCTTGCTATATCGACCCCATTCGTGATCCTCGGGCACTGGGCATTAGCCAACATGTATTTCATGGAGATGTTCTTCATCGCTGCCTATACGGCAAAGGATGACGGCAAGGAAGGACTGTGGGCCCAGGCGCTCCTCATGATCGCGCTGTCGCTGTTCAGGATAGAAGGTACGATTTTCGTTGTCTGGCTCGTGCTCACTGTTTCGCTCTACACCGATAAGGGAAAGGAGCTCGTAAAGCGCGCGCTCATACCGATGATCGTTCTGTTCGGCGGATACTGCCTGAAGATTTTCACGCAGTTCTACATTTTCGACAACATCTATCTGTTCATGACGCCCGCGAAGTCATGCGCGCTTATCGGTGCGATGGCGGCTTCAGGGCTTTACATCATATTTGCGGAACCGCTTCTGAAGAGAAAAGTGAGAAGATGGCTTCCTCTGTTTTATATCCTTGCGCTTCTTGCAGGAAACGCGGCTCTTCTTGTCTCGGATAGCGCTCATTACATAGGGAACCTTTCGGCGTTCCGCGCGAACCTGTTCAGGCAGAGCGGATGGGGGCTCCTTCCATATTTTGCCATATCTTCTGCGGTCATTATTGTTGCGGAGTTCGTCATCCGGCGGATCCGTACTGATGAACGCATCACAGTTTCGGACACCTTCAGCATAACTCTCACAGTCGGATTCATCCTGATGGTTCTGGCGGCTTCTTTCGGAAGAGGCGACGTGCTCGCAGAAGACCTTGGTGATTCGGGCAACCGCGTGATGCTGCAGGTTGTTCCGCTTGTCATAATGATGTTTGCCGAGCTTTTCTTCGATCTTCTCGAAAACAATAAGGAACAGGGTTGAATAAATCCTTGTGTATACATATGGTATCTGTTAATCTGTTTATTGGGGGTGTGTGATTTCCCGTTTTTGGGAACAGCCGGGATATTTCCCGGAAAAGAAAGGTAATACCATATGGAGAATGCACGGAAAGTATGTTTAAGACAAAGCGTGATGAAAGTGTTTATTTCATCATGCTTTTTTATTTTGGCGGCGCATCTTTTTCCCAGGCAGGTCTTTGCAGATGACAGAACTATATCCATCGTAAAACCGGCCGGAGATAGTGTTGACTTTACGATCACGGGCTGCGAAGCGGGAGGAAGATATGTACTGTATGTCCTGGACGGCATTGCCGGACAGGAAGTACCGGACTGGGACGATCTGGAAGAAGGACTTAAGTATGTGGATCAGAAAACGGCGCAGGATTCGACGCTGGCTTTTTCCATCCCTTCTGCCGCTGCGACGAACGGGACAGTTTTTATAGGTGACGGAGAAGAAGGCGAGACTTATCTGGCGGGCTACATTACGAACTATGATACAGTGTGGGCCGCAGATCCGTACGGGAAATTCTATTATACAGATGCCACCCTTTCCGGAGTGATGCAGGAACTGTACGGCATATACTCGGATAAGACAGCTGCAGAGCTTATAGCCTTGCTTCCGAAAAGCGCGTATATCACGTTTCAGCCTGAAGGAACAGATGGCGCAGCTGCCGTAAAGGTGAAATTTGGGTGGACACTTCCGGAAGGGTCTGAGGGATTTGTCGTGGGCGAGACAAATGATTTTGATCTTACGGCAACGGTAACTGTTGATGAAGAAGCTGAAGGCGGAAAAACTTATAAAGCATGGACGGTGGCTTATCCCCTTCCGCAATTCAAGGCAACGGTAAAGGGTCCTGCAAAACCGAAGCCCAGGGAAGATGTATACCACAGGATCTATGTACAGAACGGCGCAACGGCGACGCTTCTGTCCGCTGGAGATCCGAGTATCCCAGTCAATTCCGCGAAAAATGGGGAAGAGGTCATAGTGTGCTGGGACAGAGTAGGTACGGCATCTGAAAATGATTATACATTTGTCAGATGGATGATATCCGGGGCGGCTGAAACGCAGTCACTCACAGTATCTCAGACAGCGTTCACCATGGGAGATTCCGATGTGGTGGTAAAGTTTTCGGAGAAAAGAAATCCGAAAGACGAAAATGATGACGACAGTGCGGAAGCACTGCCGGATGGTTTTGACAATACAACAAAGGTCGCAACGCTGAAATACCCTAAAGCTTCCCTTACGCTCGTGCGCGGGAAAACGGCAGCAAATGCTGCAACAGCCACCCTTCCGAGAGGTGCCGCATATGCTCTGCCTGCCGTGACTTATATAACCGACAATAAAGATATCGTTACTGTCGGCAGCGACGGAACGTTCTATGCTACAGGAACCGGTACGGCGAGCGTGACGGCATATTGCGGAAACAAAAAAGCGGTCTGCAAAGTCAGCGTGATATGTCCTACGGAGACAGTTTCCATCATTGATGAGAACGGAAAGGGAAGACGGAGTTATTATAACGAACAGTATTATCCGTATAACTGGCGAACGGGTAATGATAATACTATCGTGATCAAGTCGGGCGAGAAGATCAGGCTGAAGGCTGTTATTCGGCCTTATGATAATACGGATCCGAAGACGGTCACATGGAAAGTCGTATCATGGCCGATCCCGGACAAAAATGGAAATGTTCCGAAAGACAAGAGCGGAAACATTGTCTATAAAAATGATGCAAAATTCCTGACAGTAAAGGACGGGGAGATAACCGCCAAAACGGTAAAAGAGCCGAACTCCAACCCTGTTCTTGTATCCGCAACGGTAAAGAGGACAGTCATCGATCCGGCAACAGGAAAAAGCAAGACCGAGAACATCACGTCAATGGTCATGGTAGATGTGGTTCCGATCATAGCGGAGACCGCGACGAACAAGCCGGACAATACTCATACCGTGGCGCTGAAAAAGAGCACTTTCAACATGAATTCGGATGCAGAGGCGGAACTCGAGATCAATGTTTCATCGAAGCTCAGACAGGATTCGGTGGCAGAGAATTATGTGATCGAGTCATGTGAATCAACCAACCCGGATATCGTCAGCGTCAAGAAAACAACTGCATTCGTTCAGACAGATAAAGCAGGCAAAAAGGGAACGGCGAAGGCAACGATAAAAGCGAACAATCCCGGAACTGCTTACATAATAGTAAAGACGAAAAACAGGACGAGCGGCGCACCTAATGTCCAGAGATGCACCGTGAATGTCACAAGACCGGCAACGGCCATTACGGCCAAGAGCGGTACTCTTGAGATAGAAACCCGTTCCATTTCTCAGTTAGGTAATGTTAAGCATATAACTATGCGGGTCGGATCATACGGCACCATCGAGGCGGATGTCACTCCCGATAACACAACGGATATCGGGAAGCTGAAGATTGCCGGCACGGCTGGAGTTACCGTCAAGAACGGTCTTATCTATGCACAGAGAGTGACCGATCCCACAAAGAACAAGTATGCAAAGATAACGGTGAGCTGCGGACCGAAGATTGTAGATACGGTCTATGTCACTGTAACTAAGTAGAACGGAAGGAGGGCGAATTATGAAAACAAAGATGATGAAAGAAAACAGAACGATCGCAGCAGCTCTCCTTGCAGGGGCGGGAATCGCGATACTTTCGATATTTATGTTCGGGACTGATGCATATGCAGCTACTGATCCCGGACTGTCGGTGGGCGCGGGCTGCTTTGCCGCAAACGGAGACAAATACACTCTTTCGGTAGAACTTACAAGGACCGGGGAATATGAGACAGGACTTATAGCAGAGTCAACGGCCGGCGGTCAGACGGCGGAAAGGGTATTTGCGACAAAAAGCGGATCCGGAACCGTAACGTTCGGCTTTGATGAGCCCCATGACGAGTTCAGGGTGATCGCTGTCGATAAGAATACCCTTGCTCCGATATGTGATGATCTGAAGATTTCTGCTCAGCCGGATCCTGCTGACAGAAGGAAGAATAACGCAAAGAGCGTTGAAATCCCTGCGGCAGGAGAGAATGGTACGGCAGCTGTTATAAAGGCTATAACGGAAGATCTTATCGTTGCAGGAGATACGGTTGATGCCCTTGAGGCTCTGACGACGGAAACCGTTTCTGTCCAATACGAAAAGTCAGTGACAACTGTGGAAAATGAAGGAACCAAAGATGAGGAAGTGAATACAGTCTGGAATACTGTCACTGAAGATATGACAAGATTTGATGCCATATCATATGATGATGATGCGGTAACGGAAGCCGCTGCGCGTCTTGGAAATATGAGCACGGCTTACGATAGTCTGAAAACCGCTTCCGCAGTTCTTTATGATCTTGCCGGAGACGATCCGGAAGTGAACAAGGAAATCAGATTCTTTGCACTGCAGGCGGGAGAGGTAGCAAAAGCTGCAGAAGATGCGGCATTCGAGATCGAAATGTGCTTCAAGGTTAAAAAGGGAAGCGCAGAAGCCGGCCCTGATAACCTTGTAACGGCGCTCGGAAAAATCAGAGCGGCTGCAGCAAATATCAGGATCTGCGGAGGAGCAGGTGTTCTTAACGACGGCTGCTTCGGCGTATATCCGAAAGGAGCTGACCTGGCGCTTGTAGCAGATACGACATCCTCAGCGGTCATACTGTGCCCCGATAACGGAAAAGTCACACAGGGCACTGTCTCCAGAGCTGACGGTGAAATAGATGCATCAAGTGTCAATACGGATCATGTGGTGATCGTAAGCGGGGAATATACCGGGGTTATTGAAACACCTTCGGCGGATTCTGGCTCATTCTATGATGCATATGATCTCGGCGGCGTTGGAACGAGCGGTCTTCTGCAGGCAGAAGTCACCAGGTATGATTTCTCGAAGTGCCCGTGGTATCTGAGGGCTTCAGTCGAAAGCCTGACGGAATATGCGGGAGATGATCTCGGTATCGCATCTGCCGGAACTTACGATGCGTGGGGTGCTATGCTGTCGGCGTTCCTTGCTGCGACCGATAAT
>JAILNQ010000103.1 GCA_024691425.1 Lachnospiraceae bacterium | reverse complement strand
ACGAGAAGGAGGATGTCAACGGATGAGACCGATAAAAGTAGAATTTCAGGCATTCGGACCGTACCCGGGCTATGAGAAAGTTGATTTTGAGGCGATTTCTGCTAAAGGGCTGTTCCTCATCTGCGGAAAGACCGGTATAGGGAAGACGATGATATTGGACGCCATGACTTTCGCTCTCTACGGAAAGAGCAGCGGGAGCGGCAGAGACAATTTCGAGTCGATGCGCTGCACGAGGGCCGAATTCGGTACGGACACATTCGTGAAGTTCGAATTCGAGAACAACGGCGAGCATTATCTTTTCGAACGCAGGCTCGAATGCAAGAAGAAGAATCTTCATCCGTCTTATAACGTCGCTATAAAGGGCGCTGACGGAATATGGAATCCGCTCATGGAGAATGCTAAGGATGATCCTGTGAGTAAAAAGGCGGCGGAGATAATCGGACTTGAATATGAGCAGTTCCGCCAGGTCATAGTTCTTCCGCAGGGGCAGTTCGAGCGCCTTCTGACTTCGAATTCGAACGAGAAAGAGAAGATACTGACCAGCATCTTCGGCGAGGAAAAATGGAAAGCTATCGCGGACCGGTTCTACGCTAAAGCTGAAGGCCGCAAAAGCGAACTCAAGGTCATTCAGGACAGAATACGCACCAGCCTTTCAGAAGAGGGATGCGAGACCATGCTTGAGCTCGAGACCGTGCTTGCCGGCAAGAAGGAAGAGGCGGAAGCTCTCGAGGAAAATCATAAAAAAGCTGATTATGAGAAGATCATAAAAGAGCAGCAGGGACTGCTCATTATTGCAAAGCGTTTCGGAGATCTTCATAAAGCAGAATCGAAGACGGCCGAGCTCAAAGCGCGGAAAGAGGAAAGGGACGGCTGGGAAAAGACGTTGTCTGATGCGAAGCGTGCCGATAAGGTAAGAACGCTCATTGAAGCGGAGAAGGCCGCCGCGGAAGCTCTCAAAAAGAGAAAAGATGAAGAGGAAGCTGCGAAAACTGCCGCGGAAGCGAAAAAGAAGGCAGCAGATGACGCTTCCGAAAAGGTGAAGCTTCACGCCGAGAGGGAAAAGGATATCGAAGAGCTTAAGTCCAAGAAGATTCTTTATGAAGGAAAACGAAACGACTATGAGGGACTTGATGAAGCCGAGAATGAACTCCGCGATGCTAAGAAGGCTGCAGAGTCTGCAGCATCTGCCGATATGGAGGCGAAGAAAGCATATGATTCATTATCGGAAACAGTAGTCAGGCTTCAGAACGAAAATTCATCGCTTCTTGCCGAGTACAATGAACTCATGAATGCTTATATCGCTGGAATCACGGGTGATCTCGCAAAGGATCTTGAAAGCGGGAAGCCCTGTCCTGTATGCGGAAGCACAGAGCATCCTGATAAAGCCAAGCCGGCTGAGAACGCAGTCACGAAGGCGCAGGTCGATTCTGCGAAGAACCGATCTGACCAGAAGGATAAAGAGGTCCGCAAACAGGCCGAAGAACAGGATAAAGCAAAGAAGCTGTCCGAGGAAAAGCATGCTGATGCAGAAAAAGCCAGGTCAAAAGTGACCGTGCTTTCCGAACGTCTAGACGGCAGGAAGAAGAATCTCGTCGAGGGGATCCCGACGGCGGAAAAACTTGAGGAAGCGATCGCAAAGCTCCAGACATCGGTTGAAGAATATGAAGGCCTAAAGACCAGTCTTCTTGAAGCGGAGAAAAAGGCAAAAGACGAATATATAGAATCAAAGACGAAGATCGGATCTGCCGAGAATGAAACAAAAGCGGCGGCGAAGACTTGCGATGATGCCGGGTGCGCAACCGAGGCAGGCCTTAAAGAAAACGGTTTCGCATCAAGGGACGAGGCAGTATCGCTCATGCTTTCGGCTGAAGAAATGGAACAGTTATCTTCGCGGATAGCAAAATACGAGGCAGATGTAAGGACTGCCGACGAGAACCTGAAGTCGATCGCGGAAGAACTCCGGAACGTGAAAGAGCCTGACGAGGCTAAGTGTCAGGAGATCCTCGACAGTGCCAGCGCCGCACAGAATGAGTACATAAAGAAAAAAGCACTGCTGACACAGGAAATCGAAAGGGTTGAAAAGAAGGCCGGAACGCTGAGGAGAGATGGCGAAGGCATCGAGGATAAAATCCGCGAGGCGGATGAGGACCTGGCTTTTGCTAAGAAGCTTCGCGGTGATACCGGAATCGGACTTCAGAGATACGTGCTCGGGATCATGTTCTCTTCTGTTGTCGCATCTGCTAACAGGATGCTCGAGAAGGTCCATGGCGGACGGTACAGGTTGTTCCGCTCGGATGATAGGGCGCAGGGATCCAACAAAACGGGACTTGAGCTCAAGGTATACGACAAGAACAGCAAGGAGCATGACGGGCGCTTTGTCGGGACGCTGTCCGGCGGAGAAAAATTCCTTGCATCTCTCGCTCTTTCGATCGGAATGTCAACCGTTGCTCAGAAGGGCGGAATAAAGATAGATGCGCTTTTCATTGATGAAGGATTCGGTTCGCTTGATGAGGATTCTATTGAGGATGCGATGAACATCCTCAACAGTATTCAGGAATCGAACGGTCTTGTCGGGATCATATCTCATGTACAGATACTGCAGGATCAGATACCGACGAAGCTGCGGGTTGAGGAAGATAAGAACGGCAGCCATATAGTTGAGGCACTCGGATGAGGAGGCAATGATGAATTATCATGTAAGGAAGGGGAAATTCGGGAAACAGGAGCAGCACATGGAACGCAGGCTGCGTGATTTTCTCGATGATATATGGAAGACCGCCGAAGGGCTTAAGATCGATATCCGGAAGTTCACGATGAAGAACAGCAGGATTGTCGATACTGAAATGATCAAGGCGACGGCGGCAAGGATGGTGGAGCTTGACACTGAGATAGAAGGAAAAGGTCTGAAAGGGTTTTATACTTCTTATCTTTACTGCGCCCTGGCGGTTGTATCCATTGACTTCACATATTTCGAGGATGATGCAAAAAGACCGTTCGGGAGCGCATTTTCGTGGGACAATCCGTACGGGCCCGGAAGGACCATGCAGGCCGTGAGCGACAGGGGCGTTTTTATTTACCTGTCGTATCTGAATTATCTCCTGACAGGAAAGTGGCTCGGATTCGATATCGATGATGCGATCGAGCTCGATGAGTCACCCGAAGAGTATCAGGAGCGCATGGAGGATACGTTTGAAGATATTGAGGATGCAATGGAAGCAGAGCTCGAGGAGAGGACATGGCTTCCTGTGGATGAAAACATAAGCCCGGAAGAAGCCAGGGAATACAATGTTTCGGAAGCGGCCAGGATAAAAGCGCTCTATCCGGGGTGGAAAGACCTTGCGGACAATGCAGCAAAGCTCCATAAATCTTTTGAGAAATATTATGTCGAAGGCGAATTTGAAAGGACCGTGGAAAAAATGGCAGAAGAATTCCTTCTTGCGGAAGGTCTGTGCATTTATGCCGATGAGAATAAGTTCCTTGATGTGATGGTGCTTCTGAACCGCGCAGGAAAGCTCCTTTCTTCTTATATGAAGGAGACAGGAAGATGAATACCGGATCGGCTATGGTGAAAAGTTTTTATAGCGAGCTGGCAGAGGATTACATCAGGGACGGGAAGAAGTCGGTCATATACAGGTATTACTATGAAGAAGTGTTCGGACCCGAAAAGGTGACGGCTTTATCCGGCAGGAAGGCGACAAAGAAGCCGGTCGACACGATCCTCATGGAGCACTGTCTGCTCGGTGACCGTCCGAAAAAGAAAAAGCTGTACGATTTTACCCTGAAGATGCTGAAAGAACTAGCGGCACACCACGACCTTTACGATTATCCCGACAGAAGGCTGTCTACGGAAGGGGATATGGGCAAGATAGCAGATGCCATAAGCCCGTTCATCAAGACGCATCTTCCGAAGAGTGAAATAGAGAAACTTTCAAAAGCGAAGCTGAACGTCATGCTAGGCGATGCGATAGAAGAGCTCGCCGCTGATGACGCATGTATAAATAAGGAAAAAGTTGATGCCCTCGTGGAGCATGTCAGGGACCGGCTGATAATGAAGGCGTTCGATGATTTTCTGTACAATGCGGGTGTCAGGATCGAGGTCACAAAAACAGAAGATGACCCTGATGAGCGCGGGGCTTCGGGGCAGATCGTAAAGTCCGGGGAAAAAGGCCGGGCGATCGCGAAGAATGATAAAACGCTTGAACTCATAACGAGATACTATGTCAAAACAGGCAGACTCCCTTTTGCCGAGATGGATTTTGAAGATCCTGCAGTAAGACATATGATCGAAGAATTCAGAGACAGGCTTGTCATGCTCAGAAAAAAGAAACCGGGAAACGGCAGGGACGGCGTATCTGTAGTGCTGGCTGCGGACAGGTTCACCGGTATCACGCTCCAGCTGATTGAAAGGTGCTATTTTCCTTTTTCTGTGCAGAAAAAAATCGCAGACAGGCAGTTCGCGTTCGCAGTTCTTGAAAGAAATGCCGAGAACGGTGCATATACTTATGATGCCATAAGCTCTGATGCGAACTCTGTCTGGATAGAGCCGGATCTCGATGAAGCGCTGATCGATTATAAGTCGATGGTTCTTACGGCAAGGGACGAGATAATAGAAAACAACTGCGAGATATTCGATGACGATCCGGATGAGATCGACCGCTCGGTTCCGTTTGAACTGAAGAGGTTTTTTACCGAAGAGGGAGAGGAGATAGCATCAGAGCTCGTTGAGGATACAGAAGAATACATAAGATGTCCGTATGAGGACGAGGAGGGTGATCCGGAGTTTATTCCGAATTTTCAAAAGTAAACTGACGGTTTATTGCTGAGGGTTTCGGACCGATATATAATCTGAGTAGATGATAGAAAGATAATACTGAATCAACAACCGATATCAGGAGAAAGGAGATGGATGCACTTGCACTATAAGTGCGCCCGCCCTGATCGTGATAGCGGTTTTTTTGCCGCCTCCAAAAGACAAGCCGAAAAAATTTCGGCCAAAAAGAAAAGCGGGTGTAGAATCCATATTGAAGGGCACCGGGGAAGCAGTCGCGATGACCCGCCGGAAACGGCGGCGAGCGTGCCAAGGATGCCAAGGCCAAAGCAACAGAAACTGTGAAATGGAGGAAAAACCATGAACGCAAAAAACAGAAATTTCAGAGAAGTTTCTATCGATGGCAACACTGCCGACAGGCACTACCAGAACCCGAAGACAAAGCAGTTCCAGTATGAATACGCTCTTTACGAGACGGTATCTGCTCTCTTTGAGTCAGTAAAGTGCAGGTCAATGAATCTGGAAAGCCTGAGGCTCTATTTCGAGGAGCTTTCGAAGGCAGACGAAATCCCTGGGGTGAACAGAAAGAACACGCAGAAAGAATTGCTTGAAGAGGTGGCCGCTCTTGTTGAGAAGGATGTAGCCGGGAAGGTAAGCTTCCCCATGATGCACATCTGTGCATGCGAATCACAGTGCGTTCCCGATGACGACGGGTCGCACACATTCATCTTCTCCGACGGCATTTACGCATTCTCGGTTCATATAGATGTACCGAAGAAGGGCCGTCCGAAGAAGATAAAGGTCAAAAACATCGGAAAAGCTCTGATTATCCGATGGAGGTGATTGCATATGAATATGAGAAAGACAATGGATATGTACAGAACATGCCAGAACATCAGAAGCCTGTGCGAATACAAGGGATATTCGGCGGGGAGCATAGCGGAGGAGCTGAACATCTCCAAGCAGACCGTGTACTGCTGGTTCTCTGCAAAGAAGTTTCCTTCCATCGATCACATCGTGGAGCTTTCGGACATTCTCGGCGTTCCGATCGATGAGATGATAGTAAGGAAAGAATATATGTGCGCATGATTTTCGGACATCGTCCGATGTCCGTCTGCGCACGGAAAACGGACATCATTCACGAGAACTCATCACAGAATATAAGGAGAGAAAAATATGGCGAACATAATCTACGAGAGCGTGCGGGGCTTAACCGCGGTACCTATCGAGGATGCATTTCTGCGCGACAGGAAGATCTTCCTTGTCGGAGAGGTGAATGATGAGTCGTGCAATACGCTCATCAAGGAGCTTCTTTACATGGAAGCCGAAGACAGCAGCAGGCCGATAACCCTGTTCATCAACAGTCCCGGCGGTGATGTTGGCTCAGGCCTTGCGGTGTATGACACGATCAGGATGATGAAATCACCTGTGACGGCGGTCGTGACCGGCATCGCGGCGAGCATGGGCAGCATAATACTTCTTGCCTGCGACGAGGATAAGCGTTTCATGCTTCCGAGCAGCCGTATAATGATCCATGACTGCAGCTGGGGAAGACGTGACATGGGCGGCAAGAAGCCGTTCGAGGTCAAGGAAGAACTCAACCAGCTCGAGAAGACGAACGCAAAGCTTCTGTCGATCATTTCACAAAGGTGCGGCAAGACGATGGAAGAGGTCGCCGAAGTCACAAAGAACGACAACTATTTCGATGCCGAAGAGGCCATTTCATTCGGACTGGCCACGGCAGTTGTTGATGACAGCAGGTTCAGCCTTATAACTAAGAAGGGAGCGTGATATCTATGGCAAAGAGAAACAGATACTACAGGAGAGTGCTCGGAAAGGGAAAGTACGTAAGCAATGACACGCGCGAGACGGGACTTAACAACAACGATCTCATCATCGGAAGCGCAGGCTCGTCCAAGACCGGTTCGATCGTCTACGCGCAGCTTAAGTCCTTGAGGGACTCGAGTCTCATCGTCGTCGATACGAAGGGAATGCTCTACGGGATGTTCAAGACAGAGCTTGCAAAGAAGAGATTCAAGGTAAAGCTCCTTGACTTTGTAAACACCGAAAGAAGCTGCATCTACAACCCGCTCGACTATGTCAAAAGGATGCCGGACGGAACATACAGGGAGACCGATATCAGGAAGATATCGCATGCCCTGATACCGGATGAACTTGAAGGAAAGGATCCGTTCTGGGCCATATCGGCAAGAGGCGTGCTCGAGTTCTTCATCGCCTATACGTTATATGCGCTGCCCGAGGAAGACCACAGCATGTTCACGGTATCGAGGCTCTACAGGATTTTTACTGCGGAAAACGGCGAGGCAGGTTTTGCTGACTGGATCGAAGAGCATCCTGATTCTTTTGTCGCCGCAAGGTTCGCGATGATAAAGAACATACAGGCTGCCGAAAAGACAACAGCGAGCATATACGCGTTCGTGAACACGGCACTCTATCCGTTCGATGTGACGGAGATGCACGGGGTTTTCGATCCGGCAAGCCAGAAGGAAGTTCTGGACATCGCTGAGATCGGCAAGAAGAAAACTGTACTGTTCCTCAATATCTCAGACACGGACCATAGCATGGACAGCCTCGTCAACCTTTTTTATACGCAGCTTCTTCAGACTCTGACAACTGCTGCGGACAGAAACGAGGACTGCCGCCTGAAGGTGCCGGTAAGGGTGATCATGGATGACTTCGCGTCCGGAACGAGAATCCCGGATTTCGATAAGATCATTTCGGTAGTACGGAGCCGTGACATCTGGCTGTCCATCTGCCTGCAGTCCTTGAGCCAGCTGTACAGCCTTTACGGGCGCCCCGAAGCGATAACTATCATGAACAACTGCGACCACATCATCTATCTCGGCGGGAATGATCTTGACTCGGCTGAGTTCATCGCAGCTCGTGCCGGGAAGACAACGGAAACTGTACTCTGGATGGACAGAACGAAGGAATATTTCCTTGAAGGCGGAAAGCCTGCAGAACTTGTGGACAAACTCCCCGCATACGCATATACGGAGAGCGACGAAGAAATGGAGGTGGCTGTATGAGCGAAGCGCTTGAGGCTCTTGAGAGAGCCAGGCATCAGGAGTTCATCACTGACAGCGAGCAGATACGGACAGCGATCGAGAACCTGCTTGCCATGAACTACCAGAACCTTGCGTTCAACAGGAAACTTCACGGATACATCGTAAATGAGATCGAAGAGGGCTTCAGGCTCTCTTCGGCGAAAATCGCCAGCTGCAGCGTAAGGGAGATGCTCATGCTGATGGCGTGCGAGCCCGGCGTGCCCTGGTATGAGATATCGGGCGAGGACAATAGCCATTTCAGGAAAAAGATGGGAAAGGATTACTGCTCGGCAGGACACAGTTTCACCTTTGCGGTCGTGCTGCTGAACGCCCGTAAGGCAAATGCGACGGTAGCTAAGTTCATGAAAATAGGTTACAGAGCCTTTGCCGACTTCCTGATGGATATAGTGAGCGGTTCATATGACGGGACGCCCCGATGTACAGTGAACAGGTTCTGCATGACTCCGGCAAAACTCAGGGAGATCGTGGTGCAGACAGAAGAGTACATGAGGACCTATGGAAAAGGAATTGACCTTGCGACGATGACCATAGGAAACGTGATAGAAGCAGCGTGCCTTAGCGGCACGAGCTCATGGGTTTTAGGAAGCATGTTGATCGACAGATATCTTGAGAAAATAACTGCTTCGTACTCTGTGATGAACAGCCTTTTCATGTACTGCATCAGGGAAGTGACGATAAATGAGGGAATGCACGAGGTCAATGAACTGCTCCACAGATGCAGCGAGTCGGGCAGGTATGAGTACATGCACAACATCGAATTCCAGTACTGTTTCAGGCCGCTCGAGGAGGGCAGCCGTTCTATTCTCTGAAAAAAATGTACAAAAAAATGTCGGCCGATGTGATAAAATGTTATCATGGCTTTTGATAGATTCTTATTCAGTGAACTCTTGTAATACCCAGAAGGAAAAATCGTATGCTGCTCGCAGATTACCTCAACAGTAAAGATCATAACAGAAAAATACTTATCGTGGGAGATACGGCAAGGGCTCAGGCTCTGATCCGCATGCACGAAAAGAAGGGCTCGATGGTCCGCAATGTAAGGTGCATGACAGTTTCACAGATGGCTGACGTGCTGTACAGATACATTCTTTCAGAAGACGGTTTCAGCGAGGAATACGAGCTTCTTGACAGGACGGAGGCCACTATGCTGTTCCGAGGCATCCTGCTTGATAATATCGGGACCTTCAGCTATTTCAATGCCGAGAAGATGATGGATTTTGTAACGGCAGGTGAGATTTTCGCGAAAGCGGACATTGTCCGCGCTAACGGATGGAACGGCAAGGAGAACGATAAAGCTGACAGGATATCGGATCTTAAGAAACTTATCTCATTATATGAAGACAGGCTCGAGGCGGATAAGCTGATGGACCAGACGGCAAAGGAGCGGTTCATTCTCGAGAAGATGAAAGTCTCAGCAGATGAGATGAGGAGCATCTTCTCGGCTGAGATATCGTATCTCCGTGAGGATATGAATCAGCTTTCCGGGATCGAGTCGGAACTGCTGACACTTCTGGTAAATGCCTCCGATCCCGAGGTGTGTCTTTTCAATGGAAAGCCGTCGCTCGATAATATGCCCGATATCAACGGAAAAGCTTCATTCTACAGAGGATACGGATCATTTAATGAGGCAAGCTATGTTGCCTGCGACATACTTGAAAAGAAGCATTCTTTCGGGGACGTTACTGTTCTTTACAGCTCATCGGGACAACTTTCCGCAATATCCGCCGCACTTGCCGGAAACGGAATACCGATGAGGATCGTTTCAGATCATCCGGTAACGGACAACCCGTACATAAGCCTGGCAGGACGCATTGTTTCATGGGCTATGTCCGGATATTCGGAAAGGGCAATGGATGATATTCTTTTAAGCCCGGTGATATGCGTTAAGACAGATGACGGGACGGGGGAAATGGAGAACGCTCTGTCCGGAAAGAAATATTATGACCACGTTCTTAACGCAAGGAACAGGCGCGATGACGGCTTTGTTCTCGGATGGGGTTACGAACGCAACAGAGAATTCGTTGATCATGAGCTTAAAGCTGTATCAACCGATGCCGAAAAAGAAGTGCTGAACATGCACAGCGAGCTTCTCGGAATATTCGGTGAAAACGGAAAGCCTTACGATGAAAAGAATAAGGTGCGTCCGATCGATCTTTACGGAAAGCTCCTTGCTTTTGTTGAAAAATACACGGTAAAAGGAGTGGATTATGCTCCCGCTATCGACGGTCTCAGGAGGATAGGAGGTGCGGTAGGTTTTGAGGAAAGGAGCCTTCCTCTCAGTGAAGCTGCACAATTCATTATGGACAGGCTTTCGGGTTTTTCGATAAAGGATCCTGAAGATTCTAAATCGGTGAAAGTCCAGTCCATGAGCAGCTGGTGCGCGCTCGACCGTAAGAACGTATACATGACCGGCCTTGCGCTTAAAGACATGCAGGGCGACACGGATGAATCCCCGGTACTGACGGATCATGAGATGGAAAATTACCTTTCGGCGGGATTTGTTCCCACGATAAAAAATAAAGCGGCCATGAAGGAAAAGAACATCCTTACGACGCTTGCAACGTTTGCCGGCGAGAGCATCGTTTTCGGTTATTCCGATTATGATACGGTCGGCTTCTGCGAAAACAACGCGTCATCATTTTTCAGGGATGCGCTGAATCAGTTCACAGGCGAGAGTGTAAAGAATCTGCCCGAGTTCGTATATGGCAATCCGACGGGTGTGACAGGATCGACCACAGTTCTGGCGCACGAGGACAGGGATTCTTATGATATAAGGCACGAGACCAGCAGCAGCACGCTCGAAGTGCTCCTCGACTGTCCGAAGAAGTATGCGTTTGACAAAGTCATGCATATCCCGGATAACAGTTTCACGGAATGCGATTACGGAAGCTGGCTTGACGCTTTGAACAGGGGATCTTTCTTCCATTCGATAGCAGAGAAGTACTGCAATGACCGGCTTGTGAGAAAAGCATCAGAGGCTTATGAAACCGCCGTTGATGAAAGTTTCGTAAAAACTGTCACCAAGGATATCGAGGAGGAGACATTGCTTAAAGCTCCGTGCGCATTCAGGCAGCTTGCGGACCGTGAGACGGAAGAGCTCGCAGATAACGCGATCAGGTATCTGCAGAGTCTCCTTGACGAGCTAGCTAAGTCCGGATCCTGGCGTGTGCTGAAAGCGGAGCAGAATTTTTCCGGAGCGTCGTATCCGATAAGGGGCTTCGACGGAAGCTTTCATGAGTTCAGCTTCACCGGATACATAGACAGGATAGATTATTGCCTGGACAGAAGCGCAGAAAAATGCCTCATCCGGATCATCGATTACAAGACGGGCAAGAAAGATAAAAAAGAAAAAGAGGACAGCCTCGGCAAGCTCATTCAGTATGCGATATACAAGAAGGCCCTGATGGAAACCGGAAAAGCTGAAGATGATAGCGGCAACGAAGTCATGCTGATCGATCTTGTCCGCAATAAAGTGGCAGAACTTGAAGAGGATGATTCCGTTAAAGCTTTTGAGTTCGAATTCGACAGCTTCCAGTATATTTTCCCTCTCGACAGGAACGGCAGCGAACCGATATCGATAGAGGACAGCGGACTTGAAGGACTGAATCTTGTAAGGCTCAAGTCGATCCTCGCGATCACCGCGAGCCGGCATGTCTATCCTGACCATAAAGAGCTGGTTGACCTTCTCGGAAGCCTTGCGGATGATTTTCCCGCTGATGCGGAATCGATAAGAAAGCTTGAGACGGCCCTGACGGACGGATTTTCGCAGGAGACCGGCTATTGCCAGTACTGCACATATAAGCATCTGTGCACGAACAGAAAGGCAGGTGAAATCGGATGAAAACTTCTGAAATCGATCTGAGAAAAACTCTTTCTCTGAAAATCCCCGGAAAGGGGAACATAAACTACAGCATAAAAGCCGGAGCGGGCGGAGGTAAAACAACTCTGCTGAGCAGGCGCATATGCCGGCAGATAATTAACGGAACGCCGATAAGCGAGTTCGTCGTGATCACTTATACGAACGCCGCGGCGGCCGAACTTCGCGACAAGATAAGCGATCAGCTGCGCGAAGCCGCAGATTCTGCAACGGATGTAAAAGAGAGAGATAATGCAAGGAATGCGCTCAACAGCATCGAGCTTGTGCAGATTTCCACGATCCATTCGTTCCTTCTGAAAATCCTCCGCGAGAATGCATTTGAGGCAGGAATCGTGCTTGATGCGAAGATGCTCGAAGCCGATGAGGATGAGGCGCGCAAGCTTGATTTTTTCAATAAATGGTACAGAGAGCATTACAAAGATATACGGAGCTTTGCAGGCGACTGGAAGCATGTAGGAAAGAACGGCAGCGAGCGTGACGTTACCCGTGAGGTATTCATGAACCTGTTCCTTGATATTGCGAATGTCAGGGAAGAGATAGTTTTTGATACTTCCGATCATACGGCTGACATTGAGAGGGCCGCAAAGGGATATATCGACAGATGGCTTCCTGAGCTTGTCATATTCAAGAATGAGCTTCTTGCCAATCTGGGGAGAAAAGCCGACGGGACTCAGAAAAGTCTGAATAATGGTCCGCAGACTATCGTCAATCTCATCGCAGGAGTTGAAGGTTCATCCTCCCGTGGATGTGCAGAGGCGCTGAATCTGTCAGATGCACTGGGAAAGATCGAATATTATGTTCGAAAAGGATATTCTTTCTATGGCTCTAAAGGAAATGATGCCGATATCGCAGGTGTCATCCCGGATATTCCCGAGTGCGAGCTGGAGTGGAATTTCGAAACCGTGCATACTTTCATGGTCAATTCACAGAAAGCGGCCAGAGCAGCTGAGTATGTTCTTACCATGCAGAAGGCTTATCAGAAGGAATGTGACGAGAAAACTCTGAGTATTTCGAATGATGACATTCTTTTCCGTGCCGAAAAGCTTCTTTCCACGTATCCGCAAGTGCTTGATAAGCTGAGATGTGCATATTCGAAAATATATGTGGATGAGTTCCAGGATACAACAGGCCTGCAGGCAAGGCTCATAAGGATGCTGAGCGGGAAGCCGGGAACCGCCCCAGAGGATGACGATCTTCAGGATGACAAGCTCATCGTCGTAGGCGATCCGAAACAGTCCATATACAGATTCACCGGTGCGGAAAAAGCCGTCTATGATGAAGTTGATGCGATGATATCCGCAAAGCCTGACACATGTGCTGAGGCAGTATCGCTTGATACTAATTTCAGGTCGAATTCCGAAATCGTCAGCTATGTGAACGATAAGTTCTCAAGACTGATGCCGGCGGAGTATTCGCCTATGGATACGGACTGGACGGTAAACGAGCCGAACGCTCTTAGCGGGGTGTATAAATATGAGCCGGATCTTTGCACCGATGATAACGGCAAACCGGTCAGCTACGGAGCGGATCACGATGCCGATGCCGTAGTAGATCTCGTGGACAGGCTTGTTGATAATGAGAATTGCTTCATCGAGGAACCGGTAAGGAATGATGACGGTACGTTCGGCGTGCCCACCCTGCGTAAAATCCAGTATTCGGACATCATGATAATATGCAAGACTACGACGAAGATGAAGAACTACGTCGAAAAGTTTGCAAAGTACGGAATTCCCGTGAACGTGCAGGGCAAGTTCACAGTAACATCTGACG
>JAILNQ010000037.1 GCA_024691425.1 Lachnospiraceae bacterium | reverse complement strand
GCCAGCAGGGAGAGCGCGGTGCTTTCGTATAAAAAGCTTGAGAAGGAAGGCAGCAAGTGGCACATACACGGTTGGTTCTGCATTGCAGGCTGCTACCTTCTGATGATGTACTACACGACGGTTTCAGGATGGATGCTCTCGTACGCGTGGAAGTTCCTGACAGGGAAGTTCGTCGGCGTTGAATCCGGAAGCACGGGCGACATTTTTGGAGCAATGCTCGGAAGCCCAAGTGAAATGGCCATCTTCATGATAATCACGGTAGTTCTCGGATTCGCCGTGCTGCTTTCAGGAGTGCAGAAAGGTCTTGAGAGAGTAACGAAAGTCATGATGACAGGCCTTCTGATCCTCATCGTTGTTCTCGCGATACATTCGATAACCCTTCCCGGAGGCGGCGAAGGACTCAAGTTCTATCTTGCGCCGAGCATCAGCAACGTCAGGGAAGTAGGGCTTCTCAATCTGATCGTAGGTGCGATGAACCAGGCGTTCTTCACGCTGAGCCTCGGAATCGCCGCTATGGAGATATTCGGAAGCTATATGTCAAAAGATAAATCGATCCTTTCGGAATCAGTTGTCATCATATGTCTTGATACGTTCGTGGCAATCACCGCAGGACTCATCATATTCCCTGCGTGCAGCGCATACGGTGTTTCGCCGGATCAGGGTCCCGCGCTGATTTTCATGACGCTGCCCGAGCTGTTCATAAACATGCCCGGCGGAAGGATCTGGGGAACTCTGTTCTTCATATTCATGTCATTCGCAAGCTTCTCGACGGTTACGGCTGTGTTCGAGAACCTTGTTGCATGGCCGATCGATAACCTCGGATGGAACAGGAAGAAGAGCGTCGTTCTGAACCTTGTTTTCGTGCTCGTCGCAAGCCTTCCGTGCGTATTCGGATACAATATCTGGTCGAACCTTCACATTATCGGCGGAAGGGACGTTCTCGATTCAGAGGATTTCCTCGTCAGCAACATACTCCTTCCTTTCGGAGCGCTTATCTACACGCTGTTCTGCGTTACGCGCTACGGATGGGGATTCGATAAGTACATGGATGAGGTCAATTCAGGACAGGGCGCCAAGATGCCGGCGAAAATCAGGCCGTATCTCGTATATGTGCTCCCCGTGCTCATTCTCGTGATAATCATAACCGGACTTGTACCGCTCAGCTGAGAAATCAGTTGACGCGGCGCCCGTCCGCGGCTAATATAATATATGAATCTTGTTAAGGACGGTCAGTTCATGCCCGCAATCGGGCGGAAATCCCTTGTTTTTCATAATAAAGAATATCTTTTTGGATAATTCTTGTATTTTCATGTTGACAAAATCGAACAGATGTTTTATCCTCTATACAGAACAGATGTTCTGTATAGGGTGAGTTCTATAATTAGTAAAGGAGAATTATATATGGAACGCGAAGACAAATTAAAAGCATTGGATGCAGCACTGGCGCAGATAGAGAAGCAGTTCGGTAAGGGCTCGGTCATGAAGCTGGGAGATCCCGGCAGTCAGATGAATGTAGAGACGATTCCGACGGGGTCTCTGAGCCTTGACATAGCACTCGGACTCGGCGGCATACCGAAGGGCAGGATAATCGAGATATACGGTCCTGAGAGCAGCGGTAAGACGACTGTGACCCTTCACATGATCGCAGAAGTGCAGAAGCGCGGAGGCATAGCCGGATTCATTGATGCCGAGCATGCGCTCGATCCCGTCTATGCGAAGAACATAGGCGTTGACATAGACAACCTCTACATTTCACAGCCGGACAACGGTGAGCAGGCACTTGAGATAACCGAGACGATGGTAAGGTCGGGAGCCATAGACATAGTGGTCGTTGACTCTGTTGCGGCGCTTGTTCCGAAGGCCGAGATCGACGGAGAAATGGGCGATGCCCATGTCGGACTTCAGGCAAGGCTCATGTCGCAGGCGCTCAGAAAGCTCACTGCCGTTATCAGCAAGTCCAACTGCACCGTGATCTTCATCAACCAGCTCCGTGAGAAAGTCGGAGTCATGTTCGGCAATCCCGAGACTACGACCGGCGGAAGAGCTTTGAAGTTCTATTCATCGGTGCGTCTTGATGTGCGCCGCATAGAATCGCTCAAACAGGCAGGAGAGGTCATCGGTAACCGTACGAGGGTCAAGGTCGTCAAGAACAAGATCGCGCCTCCGTTCAAGGAAGCTGAGTTCGATATCATGTTCGGAAAGGGCATATCGAAGGAGGGAGACCTTCTCGATCTTGCAGCGAATGCAGGCATCGTTGCCAAGACAGGAGCATGGTATGCATATAAAGGTCAGAAGATCGGTCAGGGAAGGGAGAACGCGAAGCAGTATCTGCTTGAGAATCCCGATATGTATGCCGAGCTTGAGAAGACCGTAAGAGATAAGTATTTTACCGGCGAGGCAGCGCCCGAGGAGCCTGAGAAATCATCCGCACCGGGCAGGAAGTCTTCTTCCGATGAAGAGTGACGGAGGTTTCGCATGGATATGATGGTAACAGCCATTGAACCGTATCCTAAGGGAAAGGGAAGAGTTGCCGTATATCTGAATAATAAGTTCGCCTTTGTTTTATACAAAGGCGAACTTTCTGACTATGAGCTTGAAGAGGGAAGCAGAGTGGATGATGCTCTGTATGCGCGCATACTGGAGCAGACGCTTATCCCGCGGGCGAAGAAGCGTGCTATGAATCTTATCAAGACGATGGACCGCCCGGAGCACGATATACGCACGAAGCTTTCCGACGGCGGATACCCGCCTGAGGCAGTTGACGCCGCCGTTTCATATCTGAAGTCATTTCACTATATCGACGACATGCGCTACGCCGGTGAGTTCATAAGATTCCGCTCGTCATCGATGAGCCGCGCGCAGATCATCGCAAAGCTTATAGCCAAGGGCATCAGCAGAGATACAGTTGATGCGGCATTTGCCGAGTACGAACAAGAAAGCGGGGAAGATATCACATCCACCGAGAAGGAGCTCATCCGCAGACTCATTACAAAGCGTTTTCCAAGCGGTACTTCAGGCATCACCTACGAAGAGAAGCAGAAGCTGTACGCGTACCTCTACCGGAAGGGTTTTCCGGTATCCCTTATCGACGAGGCCTTCCAGTCCCTTGGTGATCCCTAGGGCCGGGTTTATTGGACCATTTCTTAAAAACATTGACTTTCTCGTTATATTTGCTATTATATAATTAAGATTGGACTCGACCCATTGTTGTAAACGAAGGGCCCAGAGTCCTTTTCTTATGTCTGAATCAGATTATAGATTGTATTGGATCCAAGGCCCCGTTCTGCAGTCTATAGGTTGAAATATGGCTATAAAAATGATATTATTCCACATATGTGACACATGCTGAGGAGGCCTGATATTAGTGAATAAATTTATCAAGAGACTGATTACTGTGATTCTGTGCATATCGTTGACTGTGCCGGTGTATGCGGCGCCGGCAGACAATGCGCAGACTCCGGAAAATACCGAGAAATTGTCGGAAGATATCAGTTCCGTATCCGCCGAAGACAGCTTATCTGATACGGATAACGATATCTTTGCCAGAGATATATATGATATGGAAACTGCGGAAGAAGCAGAAATTTCAGATGATACGGAAGCTGCAGAAGACACAGAAAATCCAGATGCGGTGGAAGAGGCAAAAGACAAAGAAACAGCAGATGATGCAGAAGATTTAGAAGATGAACTTCAAGAGGAAGCTGAAGATGCACCTCAAGAGGGCGAGTGGAGAGAGATCGAGCACTCCACGGGATATATCGAATCGCCCTATTACTCGGATCCTGATCCTGTATCATTGCCTGACGATGAGCTGCAGGATCTTGTGCCCGATTATATAAGTCCGTACGCCATGACGCACGGACTGCGCGATCAGTCCCCTTTCGGGACGTGCTGGGCTTTTGCTGCGATCGGTGCAGGTGAGTTTTCTCTCATGGCGGACGGAAAAGATGATCCGGATCTGTCAGAGCTCCATCTTGCATATTTTGCGTTCCACGGGGTAGAAGATCCGTTAGGAGGAACAAAGGGTGATCAGTCATATTTATCAGAAGAGTACAGGACCAATTTCCTGAAACACGGAGCCAATATCGAAATTGCCGCCAATACACTTGCGTCATGGACCGGCGCCGCAGACGAGAAGAAAGTTCCGTATACTTCTTCAAGCTCGGTAAACGCCGGCACAAAAATCATTGATCCAGCTCTTGCATATGATGACATAGCGCATCTGGAGAATATATATGAAGTCAGCATCCATCGGAATCCGGAATCGGTCAAAAAGCTGATAATGGAATACGGCGGCTGCGCAGTCTCTTTTTATGCATGTGACGGGTATTCGGCCGCAACATCTGATGATATTTATAACGAAAAGACCAACAGCTATTACTGCCCGGCTGAGAATGGCCCCAACCATGGAGTCATGATAGTGGGATGGGATGATAATTATTCTCGGTCCAATTTTGCCGTGGAGCCTGAAACAGACGGGGCATGGCTCATAAGAAACAGCTGGACGAGGGGGACATTTGAAAACAATCAGAATTACAGCGGATACTTCTGGATGTCCTACTGCGACAAGACCCTAAGGGATACCGCAACTTTCCTGATTTTCGATGATGCAGATGTTTATGATCATAACTATCAGTACGACGGCAATCCGATCGACTGGGCAGAGTCAGTCAAAAAGGCGGCGAACGTCTTTACTGTCTCTGGCGGGAGCGATTCCGGCGAACAGCTTGAAGCGGTTTCTTTTTCGGTCGGGGAGGCCGAAGCAAAATATACGGTAGATATATATAAGAACCCAGATCCTGATAATCCGGAGTCCGGTCAGAAAGTCAGCACGGTATCGGGAAAGACATTGTATTCCGGCAGGTACACCGTGGAACTTCCCAAGGTGATAACGCTTGCAGAAGGGGATACATTTTCTGTTGTCGTCACATTTGATAAGGCTACCATCATCACATATGAATCTGAAGTCAGCTCGTTTGGCGGATTTGCCGCATTTCCCGCAAGCGCCGAGCGGGGTCAGAGTTTTGCGTCTTCTGACACAGCATGGTTTGATTCCGGCAGAAGACATAACGGAAATCTGAGGATCAAGGCATATACAAGCGACATCAATGGACAGACGGTTGCGCCCGAATCCATAGTGATACCTGACGAGATAGCGGAAAACGGCCTGACCATTAATAAAGAGGACAGCCGTGCCGTTGAATATACTGTACTTCCTGAAAATGCCACGAACAAGAAGCTTACGTGGACATCATCAGATGAGGATGTCGCGACAGTAAACAGCAGAGGCGTCATAACGGCCATTGAGACGGGTACTGCAACGATAACAGCCACATCGAAACTCGGGAATGCCGAGGCATCTTTTACAGTAAATGTAACGTGCAATCCATCTGGCATAGTGATAACTTCACCTATCGATAAGAGACTCCGTTACGGGCAGTCATATCCGTTGACTTACAGGCCTGCTCCGATGGGCGCGGTTATTGAAGGGAATGCGGCCTTTTCCACGAGTGACAGCAGGATCGCCTGCGTTGAAAACGGGAATCTTAAAGTGTGCGGTGGCGGAGAAGTAAGGGTTACTGTAACCCTCGGTGGATTTACAGACACCCGGGAGTATTTCTGTGCACTTGATGCACCTGAGGTGACCGCAGTATTCAATGAGTCCGACCGCACAGCGAAAATCAGCTTCAATTCAGTTCCGGGCGCCACGGATTACTATGTGTACCGATACGGTGAAAATGGTTCAGTCTATGTAGAATCTTTCGTTGCAGATGGCAGGGAGAAATATGAGTGCACGGATGACCTGACGACTTTTACCGGGCGTTCGTTAAAATATCGGGTCTGCACCTCCGGTGTTGTGGGGGGAATATGTTCGGAAGGCTTTAGCGACCTAATATATACCGGACGGAAATACTCGATCACATACAAACCCGGCAAAGGCGCCAATGCTCCCGGGAACCCGGAATACATCCATGACGGAGAAACCGTCACAATCAAACCGCCTATAGCACCTGAGGGATATCTTCAGCAAGGTTGGAAAGACTCTAGGACGCACAAGACTGTAACATCTCTTCCGATAAAAAATAAGTATGATAATGACGATTACAGGGACTATACGCTGACAGCAAAATATAGACCGATACGATATACAGTTTCTTTCATTCCGAATGGCGGAAACGGAAATATGGATGACGTTTCAGGAAGATTTGATGCGACATTCACCTTGCCGGCATGTGCGTTCACTCGCGACGGATGGATTTTTGACAGATGGAACACGGAAGCTGATGGCACAGGAACGTCATATAAAGACAAAGATAAAGTCATCAACCTTGTATCAGAAGATGGAGCAACTGTCTGTCTTTATGCTCAGTGGGGCGGCAAAAAGTTTTCTGTCACACTGGACGGCACCGGCGGAAAGATCATAAACGGGAAGACCTCGTCGGCCAAGCAGACCGTACAGGTTGCATCAAAAGGCAGATACCAGGGACTGCCTGTCCCTGAGAGGAAAGGGTATGTGTTCACTGGCTGGTATACTGGCGCGAATACCGGTGACAAAGTTCAGAACGGAGATGCCGTCAGGGAAAACATCAAGACCCTTTATGCCCATTGGAACGCAATTGAGAGCACAGTCTCATTTGACGGAAACGGCGCAGACCTTTACTGTGCTCCCATCAAGGTATTATATGGGGGAAAGTACGGCGTACTTCCAGAACCCGAAGAAGGGTCGGAGGGAAATCCCTTTTTCGGCTGGTATGCGGAGAAGGAATGCATAAGACGTATCACAGAAGATACGGTCGTGACTGCCGAAATTGATCATACACTTTACGCCGGGTGGAAGATGATATCAAAAGTTTCTGAACCGCAGTTCAACCCGCTCGGCGAGCAAAATGACGGATGTTATGAGGAAGGCATCGGGATCGAGCTTACATGCCAAACTCCCGGCGCAGTCATATACTATAAGACCGGAGACGGCGAGCCTTACAAGGAATATACGGAACCTGTTACAGCTTTCATAGATGGGAAGACGGCGCCATATGATTTCAGCATCACTGCAAAAGCGGTAAAGACTGAAGAAGACGGAAAAGGCGACTATAATGAAAGCACCTCCAGTACTGTCTCATACAAGATAAAGCCGGCCGCCTCCGACAACGGGGACATCATTGCTGAAGACCTGCCGACCTATGTGAGCGAGGGACGTCCTGCGTATGCGATTTGGACCGCAGGCATAGATCCTCATGGATACAAGTATGATGGAACGCAGATAAAGCCGGCGATACGTGTATACTCCGGTAAGCGTCTCCTTAAAGAGGGAAGCGACTATAAACTGTCATATCAGAACAATACGAACGCATACACTTTTGTGCCGGGTGATGGAGATTATAACGAAAAGAAAGCACCTGCGGTGAAAATCACTTTCGCCGGGGTCTATTCCGGAAGCCGTCTTGTGCCTTTCGTTATCACGCCTCTTTCTATCGCGGATGATGCGGTATTTGTCCCGGAAACCGTTACGGTTCAGCGCGGTAGCAGAAGACAGGAGAAAATCGCTGACCTGACATTTACGGACGCTGCGGGCAAGACTGTAAAACTCAGGCACGGCAAGGACTTCAAATGCGAGTTTTCCGAAACGAGCGGAAACTTCACGGATACAAATGAAGAAGGCTATGAGGTGACCGTCAGAGGATGCGGGAATTTTACGGACACCACGACCTATAAAGAAGTCATAACCGAAAAGATACTCATATCAAAGGCTACGATAAAGGACATAGAGAACAAGGAATGCACCGGTCAGCCGTTGACGCAGGAATGGATGATGGTATATTACAGGAACGAACCGCTCCGGGAGGGCGATGATTATACTGTCAGCTATCCGGGCAATCATACTGACGTCGGAACTGCAACCGTTTGCATAAAGGGATGCGGAAGATTTTCGGGCGAAGTATATAAGACGTTCAAGATAACCGGAATACCGATGAACATGGTTTCGATTCCTGCTAACATGGGCGGGAGCAGCAACACCAAGTACTGTGCAGCTTTTGACATGGGGATAGGAAAGTTCGTCTATACGGGCTTACCCATGAATGTTGCCGGAGAGCCGGATGGCACAGATAATTACGGAGCAGAGCTTACTGACTTAGGTCGGCCATTATGCCTCGGAACTGACTATACGGTCTCATATGACAAGAACACCGAGGCCGGAAATGCGGCGGTCACCTTCACCGGAAAAGGGAAGTACACGGGTTCTGTCAAGAAGACGTTCAGCATCGCCCAATATAATTTCATCGACAACACCCCGGATGTGAGCCTTGTCACAATCACGATGGACGGTGAAGCCGAATATGAAAAGGGTGGTGCCGTTCCAACCCATAAGATCACCTATAAGAATGTTATCACAGGAGCTGAGACTGAACTTACGGAAGGAGTGCACTACACTGTAAAGTATTCCGATAATACGGCGCTTTCTGCGAAAACACCGAAGGCGGTCATAACATTCAAAGGGAGCATAAAAGGCAAAGCGGAAAGATTTTTCAATGTAACTAAGAAGAGCATGGGAAAGACCAGACTTGATGCGAACGACAGGCAGGGAAGCAACAGGGCGAACAGCTGGAGTCCCAGCTTTACAGTATTTGATACTAACGGAAAGAAACTGATGGCCGGCAGCGATTACGAAAAGGATCCGTCCGTGATCTACGAGACGGACACGCTTCTTGCAGACGGAACTCTCAGAAAAAGAGGCACGCAGGTCCAGAAAAATGACATCCAAAAACCCGGCACGGTTCTGCGCCTTACTGTTAAAGGAACGGGCAATTACGAGGGCAGCGTGAGCACCCTCTACAGAGTGTACGGATATGACATCTCCAAGGCGAAAGTCACAGTCGACCCGCAGAAGCATACGGGAAGGCCTGTCTGCCCCGGGAAAGCAGCAATGACTGTAATTCTGAAGATAGACGGAAGAAACCAGGAAATCGGTGCGGGTGATTTTTACATTGCAGGATATGAGAACAACATCGCAAAGGGCACTGGAAAAGTCACGATCAAAGGCATCGGCAGGTGCGGAGGAACAAAGACCGTAACCTTTGCCATAAAATGACCGTCTGATATTTCGCATCAACGTGTTTTCATTGACATCACACATTTGGTAAGTTAACATTTAACAAACTGGGTTATTGCGCATTCCCTAGGGAATGCGCTATTTGTGAATGGAGGTTCAAAGTGAAGAAAAGACTTCTTGCTCTTGCAGTTGCGTTTACTCTCATAATGACTGAAGCTGCGGCATTTCCTGCTATGACATCCGCTGCGGAGGATAAAACGGCTGATACTATAACTTTTGACGAAGCTATTGAGGAGGATGCAGACGGAACCTCTGATACAGAGGATGAATATGTGTCGGAAAAAGACAGCCTGACGGATGATAATGATTTTTCCGATGAAACAGCTGAATGCTCGGATGAGGATGCAGCTCTGGACAGTTATGCAGAGCAAGAGAAATCAGAAGAGGAAGAAGAAGCAGAAGCAGTATTTTCAGATTACTCGGACGAGGAAGAGTATGAAGAAGATGTGCCGGAGCTTTCAGAAGAGGAATGTCAAACCGGTTATATTCCTGCTCCGAATTATAGAGCGCCGACTGTAGTTGAGTCTGATTCCGATTCTTTTCAGGATATTGAAAAAAAATATGTGCCTGAGGATTTCCTGAATTCGTGGAATCTGCGCGATCAGAATCCGTATGGTGTGTGCTGGGCTTTTTCATCGATCGGCCTTGCCGAGTTCAGCCTTGCGAAACAGAACATAAATAAGGACCTTTCTGAACTTCATCTGGTTTATTTTACTGCCAATTCGCAGACCGACCCGCTCGGAGGCACAAAGGGGGACGAGTCATATCCTCTGGAAAACGATTATATGAAGAACGGCGGAAACTATGTGATGTCGGGAAATACGCTGGCTTCGTGGCAGGGGGCGGCGGATGAAGCCAAAGCAGATTTTAAGAAGGAAGCGGCCAGGATAAACAGGGGCGGATCGTTAGATCCGTCGATTGCATATGCGGATGAGGCACATCTTGAGAATATTTACAGACTGAATCTGTCCGAAAACAGAAATGAAGTCAAGAAACTCATCAAGCAGTACGGAGCCGCCGGTGTTAACTATTTTTCAGCGAACGGATTATATGGTATGACTATGGCCAAGTGCTATAACAGCAAAAATAACTGTTATTACTGTCCTGAGGCTATAGAAGCAAACCATGCTGTAATGATAGTTGGATGGGATGATGATTTTCAGGCATCAAATTTTAATCAGAATCCGGGAAGTAACGGCGCGTGGCTCATAAGAAACAGCTGGACGAACGGTGGTGATTATGCCCATCACAAGAATTATTCAGGCTATTTCTGGATGTCATACAATGATAAAAGCCTTACCAATCCATTTTGGCCCGGCGCAAATGAAGCGACGTTCTTTGATTTCGGTAAGGCCGACAATTATGACCATAACTACCAGTATGACGGGTCTGTTCTTTCAAATTTTACAGAACTCAGTAAGGCGGCAAATATATTTACCGTCAATAACGAGTACGGTTTTCCTGAGACGCTTGAGGCAATATCGTTCAGCATTCAGGACGGAGATGTGGATTATTCCGTAGATATATATAAAAATCCATATGACATGAGCAATCCTGCAAGCGGTGATAAGGTCTGCAGCATTCAGAACTGGCATGCGGATTATTCGGGCATGCATACAGTGAAACTGCCAAGCCCGGTCAGCCTTAAGGATGGCGATGTGTTCTCGGTGGTTATTTCGTTTTCTGATTCTGTCATGTTCGATACGGACTATGAAACCGATTTCGCCGGCTGCCATTTAGGTGCATCCGCGGAAGCAGGACAGAGCTTTACTCATGATTATGGAGACAACTGGTTTGATTATGGAGCATGGTATGATGCAAATCTCAGGATCAAGGCTTATACAAAGGATGTTAAGGAGAATATTATCCCGCTTGAGAAAATCACATTTACAAGCGGTGTTTACGAAGACGGAATGACTCTGAATAAGGAGGAAGGGCGTCAAGTAGGATATCTTCTTTCGCCCTTTGAAGCCACTAGCAGAAAGCTTGTATGGACATCTTCGGACGAAGGTGTTGCAACAGTTGACGAGAGTGGATTTGTTACTGCGATTGCACCCGGAACCGCAGAAATTACTGCAACGGCGAAGGTGGGAGGAGCATCATCCTCATTTACTGTCAATGTTACAAAGGAACTTACGGACATCAGGATCGTGCCGTCCCAAACCGGATATCTTACCGTTGGAAAGAGCTACCCGTTCAGGATAGCCTCTGTTCCGTCCGGCTTTTCTTTAAGCGGAAATGTCAGCTGGAGCAGCGACAATGAAAATGTTGCACGTATCACTGATGGTGAACTCAGCGTGGTCGGTGCAGGATATGCAACGATCACGGCTGAACTGGACGATATGTCAGACCAGTATACAGTTTACTGTGTGCCTGATGAACCTGCAGTGACTGCGACGAAAAATGGAAACACAGTCAATATTTCTTTCAAACCAGCTGCCGGTGCGCAAAAATACCTGATATACAGAGAACCGCATGACACTGGTGCTAATGTGAGCGGCAGAACGCCGATCAAAGAGATAGTTCATAAAGATGGCGCTCCATCATATTCAATAATCGATGATATATCGGGATTTACGGGCTCTGTTTCGTATATTTATACTTATATAAATTATTATGTGAAAGCCGTTCCGGCGGCAGGATCCCAGTATTCGTCAGAAGGATCCGCATGTGTTTATGACCTGTCGGATGACTATAAATCATTCAAAATCACATATATTCTCGGGAAATGTCAGAATCATCTGTCCAATCCGAGTGCGCTTGTGTACGCGGAGCCTATTTCTTTGAAGGATGCGATACCTCCTGAAGGGTACAATTTTGTCGGATGGAAAGAGAGTACAAGGGGTGTATTTACTGACGCTCTTCCGCTTGAGGATTGGAACTGGAATTATGATCAGTACATGGAATATACCGTTACTGCGGTGATTGCTCCAAATAAATACCAGGTCAGGTATTTCGCAAACGGCGGTACCGGAACAATGCAGAACACCGCGGCCGAGTATGATAAAGCCGTCAATCTCAGGG
>JAILNQ010000018.1 GCA_024691425.1 Lachnospiraceae bacterium | reverse complement strand
CAGGCTAGGAGGTAAATGCCTTATGATGAGATCACTTTTTTCAGGTGTTGCAGGTCTTAAGACTCACCAGACCAAGATGGACGTTATCGGTAACAATATCGCAAACGTAAACACCGTAGCATATAAGTCACAGAACGTTACTTTCCAGGAACTCATGTATCAGACAACGCAGTCTGCATCGGCAGCAAACGCTGAGACAGGACGTGGCGGTGTCAACGCTAAGCAGATCGGTCTCGGTGTCCAGACCGGTGCCATCAATGCGAACATCACGACTTCAGGTGCATCACAGACGACGGGTAACCCGTTCGATATACAGATAAAGGGCGACAGCTTCTTCATCGTCAGCGACGGATCGAACAACTACTTCACAAGAGCAGGCGCGTTCTATGTTGACGGAATGGGCAATCTTGCAATGACTTCAAACGGCTATACAGTAATGGGATGGCAGGAAGATCCTACAAAGCCGGGAACGATCATTAAGGATACGGTTTCTCCTCTTAAGATCATGTCGGCCGAGAATAAGGTTTCTGCTCCTGAGCAGACAACGCGGGCATATCTTTCCGGAGTTATCGACAAGAACAGCACACAGCTCTCATCACCGAACGGACTTATAGTCAATATCGGGATTTACGATAGCCTTGGATACAGTTACATTGCCAAGTTTGCCATCAAGGACACGGGAACATCCAAAGATGATGGTAAGTATACGCTTGAGCCGGTAGATCTTATAGACTCCAAAGGATATAGCTTGATGTATTCATCTGATCCTTCCGATCCGAACTATAAGCAAGGATATGAGAAGAATGGATATGACGCGGAAGGCGGCCCCGGTGCCGGCGGTGGCGGAACATGGCCGAAAACCATGGCTATCGATCTTACCGGTGCTACAAATCCCGGCTTTATTTCTTATGATACCGAAACAGGTAAGAGCCTGGATGTTGATACGGCCGGAAATGACAAGACTTTCAACATTACCATTGGCGGCATAGATGCTTTCACTGCCGACATAGGTCTGCAACTCGGCACATCCACGATGTATGATAACAAGGGAACGTCAACGATAAAGGGTAACTCCGGCGACTACGACGGAAACTACGCTGGCCGTAAGGTCGGAGAAATGAGCGGAGTTGCGATAGCCCAGGACGGTAAGATCACTGCAACATACGATAACGGTACATCAAGACTCCTCGGCCAGATTGCGGTTGCAAACTTTGCAAATCCTTCCGGACTTGAAAAGATCGGTGACAACCTCTATCAGTCAACACCGAACTCCGGCGCATTCGACGGTATCGGTGAAGATATCACGGCAGGCGCGGGCAGCATGTCATCGGGCGTTCTGGAAATGTCGAACGTTGACCTTTCAGCAGAGTTTACCGACATGATCACGACTCAACGTGGTTTCCAGGCAAACAGCCGTATAATTACGGTTTCAGACTCGATGCTTGAGGAACTTACGAACCTTAAGAGATAATATTCAACATAATACGGTACGGGGATGCGTGAAGTTCGCGCATCCCTTTTACCCGCTTTATGAGAATATAGCGTAAAGCCTAAAAAAAAATAGACAATTACGCGGAAATTTAGTAGAATTATGATGTGCGTGTATTTGTAAAAAGGAGGGGCCCGCGAGAGCGGGAAGATTCCTTATTACGGACCCTCGGAGCAAGGAGGGGCCCGCTTTCGGGAAGATTCCTTATTACGGACCCTCGGAGCAAGGAGAGAACGCACAAAGCAACTAACTAGGACGGTGCAGTGTTTTGGATTTAGCGACCTTAATAGGTGTAATAGCGGGACTTGTGTTCATGTTCGTGTCCATCCTTCTCGGACAGGACGGAGCGGCAGGTATCAAATATTTCATGGATGCTCCTTCAGCGATGATCACGTTCGGTGGAGCTTTCGCCGCAATATTCGCCGGCACGAGCATCAAAGATTTCGTCAACGGACTTAAAAGCGCTAAGATCGCGTTCATGCATGGGAACGAGGATCCCGGCGCTATAATTCAGAAGATAATAGATCTTTCTAACGTAGCACGTAAGGAAGGTCTGCTTTCGCTTGAAGAAGCTGCATCAGGACTCGACGATGTTTTCCTTCAGAAGGGCGTCATGCTCATCGTTGACGGTACTGATCCCGATCTTGTGCGCGGAATAATGGAAACAGAGCTTATCAGCATCGAAGACCGTCATAAGGTCAACATCGGTTTCTGGGAAGACCTCGGCGGCATGGGTCCTGCATGGGGAATGATAGGTACCCTGCTCGGACTCGTCATGATGCTTTATCATATGGATGATGTTGCGGCCCTCGGTCCTAACATGGCCGTCGCCCTCATCACGACATTCTACGGTTCAGTTCTTGCGAACTGGATATGTGCGCCTTTTGCCTCAAAGCTCAAGAAGGTAAACGGCGAGGAAATAAAAGTTAAAGAGATCACGATCGAAGGGCTCTTATCCATTCAGGCGGGTGAGAACCCCAGAGTTATTGAAGAGAAACTCAAATCATTCCTGGCCCCTGGCGACCGCGGATCGTCATCCAGTGATGAAGGGGGAGGCGAAGAGTAGTGGCTAAACGTAAACCTGAAGAGCCGCCCAAAGGCGCTCCGGCGTGGCAATCGACCTTTGCGGATCTGATGAACCTGCTGCTGTGCTTCTTCGTCATGCTCTTCGCGATGTCCACGATAGATGCACAGAAATTTGCACTGGTTGCAGCAAGCTTTTCACAGACATTTTCGATATTCGATTCAGGCGGATCCTCGCTTCTTGAAGGACTGCTCATAAACAACGGCGTAAGCCAGCTCTCCCAGCTTGATGAGTACATGAACACGATGGGACAGGCGGCCGAATCGGAAGTTGAATCCGATGAGTTCAAGGAGTTCGATGAGAAAGTTTCCGATGTTCAGCAGGAGATGCTGAAGCAGAACGAAGAACTTGCGGAGAAAATCGAGGAAGCCATAAACGAACAGAATCTTGAAGGCGATATTGATGTCGATTTCACTTCCCAGTATGTTGAGCTGACACTTAACGGAGCGCTCCTCTTTGATTCGGGAAAATCAGAGTTGAAAGCCGAAGCACTTCCGCTCATGGAGAAAGTCGGAGTCATACTTCAGAAATATGCCGAGTCCATCATCGAAGTTGAGGGACATACGGATAACGTTCCGATCCATACCGCAAGATTTGCGAACAACAATGAGCTTTCCAGCGCGAGAGCGTTATCGGTGTTTGATTATCTCGTTGAGAATACAAACCTCATTCCTGCGAACATCAAGCATTCGGGACGCGGGGAATACATCCCGGTTGCGGACAACTCAACTCCCGAGGGACGCGCTAAGAACAGAAGAGTAGAAATCAAGATATACAATCCTTTGGCTGCACCGTGATTTTCGCGGAACGCGCATCATGCGCGATGACTTGTCAGGAGGAAATCTATAATGAAAAAAAACCTAATGTCAGTGATAATACTGGCGCTCGTGACCGTGAATCTTGTTTTGACCGGCATAATCATGTTCTCGACGGTGTCGGCCAACCGCAAGACGATCGCGCTCGTGGATGACATCGCGGCGATACTCAATCTCGAACTCGAGAGCAGTGCCGGCGCAGAGGAAGCCGCGGAAGAAACTCAGGTGCTGCCTGAGAATTCCGAGGTATATGATATAGCCGATTCAATGACAGTTGCGCTCAAGGCGGACGGTGACGGAAAAGACCATTACGCGATGTGCTCGGTTTCATTTTCTATCAATACGCAGCATCCCGATTACAAGACGTATCAGCCGATGCTGGCCGCTAAGGAGAGTAAGATCAAGAGCGAGATTATCGAGGTTGTCGGACAGTACACGAAGTCAGAGGCCCAGGCTAACATCCATGTGATAGAAGCCGCGATCCTGTCGAAGGTACAGGAGATGTTCGATTCCGATTTCGTTTATGAGGCATACTTCAGGGACATCAAGCTACAGTAAAACTTAATCCAAATAATAAAGTGAGGTGAGCTTAATGGGCGAAGTTCTCTCGCAAAATGAGATTGACAGTCTGCTTCAGGCCCTAAGCTCAGGCGAACTTGATGCGGATGATATCAATAACATTGACGAGCGATCGGCGAAAAGCTACGATTTCAGACGCCCGGCTAAATTTTCAAAAGAGCATCTCAGGACGCTGGAAATAATATTTGAACATTACGGCCGTCTGCTTTCGACGAACCTGCCGGTTTACCTTCGCAAGAACATACAGGTAAGCGTAGTCAACTCGGAGGCATGTACATTTTCAGAATTCTCAACGGCGCTTGCCAATCCGGTTCTCCTGGCAGTCGTGAATTTTGATCCGCTCGGCGGAAACGTGCTCCTCGAGATAGCGGCGAACCTGGGATATGCGATAATCGACAGAATGCTCGGAGGCCAGGGTAATCCGCTTGACAAAAGCAGGGATTTTTCTGAAATAGAACGCTCGATCATTGATAAGATAATAACGGTATGCGTGCAGCTCTTAAGGGAGCCGTGGAAGAATGTTACGGAGATCAATCCTTATCTGGAGCGAGTGGAGACGAATCCGCAGTTCGCTCAGATAATAGCACCGTCGGAAATGATCGCGATCGTAACGATAAATGTTAAGATCGGCGATGTTGAAGGCCTGATGAACATATGTCTTCCGTATTTCACGCTCGAGTCTGTCATGGATAAGCTGAACACAAAGTACTGGTTCGCTAACATGAAGGACAGCAACGATGAAGAGTTCGGCGAGCATATCGAAACAATAATAAGAAAGATCTCAATGCCGATCCGGGCAGTGCTCGGACGCAGCACGATAACGGTAAGCGATTTCGTGAACCTCCAGCTCGGGGATATAATAAAGCTTGGAAGCAAGGTCGATTCGGAACTGGATGTTTACGTCGGAAACCTTCAGAAGTTCAAAGCCTTACCGGGAACTTCGAGAGACGGCTATGCCGTCAGAGTCACCGAAGTGCTGAGAGAGGAGGAACGCTCATGACGAAGTCATTCTGGATGCGTTCCGACGACCTGGCAGGACGACGAAGGAGTCGTGCCAATTCATTGAAAAGAGGAGGAACGCTCATGACGAAGTCATTCTGGATGCGTTCCGATGAATGGTTTGTTTTTTTCAAAATGATGAGGGAAGGAGGAATAGAGTATGGACGGAATGTTATCACAAGATGAGATAAATGCTCTGCTGAGCGGCGGAATACCTGACGCGGCTCCTGCTGACCCTCCTGAAGCGGAAGCGAGCCCGGCCCCTGGCGGCGGCGAAGAGCTGACCGATGAAGAGAAGGACGCCATCGGTGAAGTCGCCAATATAAGCATGGGCACCAGCGCCACAACGCTTTATTCCCTTGTGAACCGGAAGGTCAACATCACGACGCCTGTCGTGGACATGGCGACCTGGGACATAATCGTTAGCGAGTACGAAAGACCGTGCGTATTCATCAAAATTAAATATACCGAAGGTCTTGAAGGCACCAACATCTTGATACTGAAGGAACATGATGTTAAAATCATTACGGACCTGATGATGGGTGGTGACGGTACCAATATCGAGGATACCGAACTTACGGACATACATCTGTCGGCGATCTCTGAGGCGATGAACCAGATGATGGGAAGTTCAGCCACATCGCTTTCATCGATGCTCGGGCGCATGATAGACATCAGTCCTCCGGAAGCGAACCTCGTTGATGTGGCAGGACTTGAGAAGCAGGAGGATATATCCTCGTTCCTTCTCGGCAGATTTGTCCGGATCACATTCAGGATGCAGATCGGGGATCTGGTAGACAGCAAGATCATGCAGCTGTATCCTGTTGACTTTGCAAAGAATCTGTACGATTATTTTATGGACAGTCAGGAACCGGAAGCACCACCGGCACCGGAACCTGCAGCTCCGACCATGGCGGCACCTTCGATGGGAGCGCCGAGCATGGGACAGAGCATGGGAGCGCCTTCAATGGGAGCACCGAGCATGCCGCCTCCTTCGATGGGAGTACCGAACATGGGCGCGCCTGCTATGGATTTCTCGATGGGCATGGGCATGCAGCCTCAGATGGGTGCCCCGCAGATGGGCATGGGCATGCCGAACATAAACATCCAACCGGCAAGCTTCACTCCGTTCTCAACGGATGTGAGCGCAATGCAGAGCCAGGAGAACATAGCGCTCATCAAAGACGTTCCGCTTGAGGTCACCGTCGAACTCGGCAGAACAAGCAAGGCGATAAGTGATATACTTGATTTTGCACCGGGCACGATCATAGAGCTCGATAAGATAGCCGGAGAACCGGTAGATGTTCTCGTTAATGGCAAGCTCGTTGCAAAAGGCGAGGTAGTAGTAATTGAAGAGAACTTTGGTGTTAGAGTCACCGAAATAATCAACTAACAGTATAGAGGAGAAAAACGATGGCAAAAAACATTCTTATCTGTGATGATGCGGCATTCATGCGCATGATGATCAAGGACATTCTCTCAAAGAACGGTTATAACGTAGCCGGCGAAGCAGAGAATGGAGCCAAGGCTGTGGAGAAGTACGCAGAGCTTAAGCCCGACCTTGTACTCATGGACATCACGATGCCTGAGATGGATGGTATCCAGGCACTCAAAAAGATCAAGGAGAGCGATCCTTCCGCACTCGTTATCATGTGTTCGGCAATGGGTCAGCAGGCTATGGTTATCGAGTCGATACAGGCCGGAGCGAAGGACTTCATCGTTAAGCCTTTCCAGGCAGACAGGGTTATTGAGGCTGTAAAAAAAGTCGTAGGTTAATAACATGTTACTTGCGCAGGTTTCAGACAGGGCAGAAAGTATTACGCAGTTTCTGACCGTGTTTCTGGTATTTATTTTAGTACTCGTGCTTACGTATATTACTACAAGGATCGTCGGGGGATACCAGAAAGCAAGGTCTGCAAACAGCAACTTTGAAGCTATTGAAACATACAGAATTACTAACGGCAAATATCTTCAGATAGTAAAAGTCGGCGGGAAATACATCGTTATCGGAATCGCAAAGGACAGCATCACGAACATCTGTGAACTGTCCGAAGAGGATGTGAAACAGATGACGGGTTCGCCGATACAGTCTGCAGATGCTTTCAGGGATTTTCTGGATAAAGCTAGACAACGTGTCGGTAAAGGCGGCAAGGATAATGAGAAATAGAGGTAGCATTGGGGGCAGAAGAGGATTGATCATCTTTTGCTTCCTTGCGTATTTAGTGACGTTTTTCTTTATGTCACCCACAAAAGTATATGCCAGCGATGTTAATGATCTGGGAATCACGACGGAATCGGGACCGGACAGGCCCACAGTCATAAGGGAGCCTGGAACGGCTACAGAGGCGGCGGACATAAGAGACCTGAACGTGTCCAATAATCTTTCGATCACGTATACCGACGAACAGGGAAATCTGTCCGGTACGCTGCGTATCCTGATCACGCTTACCCTTGTGGCGTTGGCTCCTTTCCTCGTGATGATGATGACGAGCTTTACGAGGATACTTGTTGTGCTTCATTTTGTCAGATCGGCCATCGGTACTCAGACAGCACCTCCGAACCAGGTGCTCGTAGGACTGACACTGTTTCTGACATTTTTTATTATGAATCCCGTTATAACGGAAATAAACACGAATGCGGTCAAGCCGTTCGAAGCGGGAGAGATGACGCAGACTGAATTCATTGAAGCCGCGGTTCAGCCTCTGCGTGAGTTCATGTATCCGCAGACGCAGACGAAAGACGTGCGCCTTTTCATGGATATAGCGAAAATCGACAGCGTAGAATCCATTGATGACATTCCGACAAGAGTGCTTGTTCCGGCTTTTGTGATAAGCGAGCTGAGAAGGGCGTTCATCATAGGATTCCTGATATATATTCCGTTCATTGTAATTGATATGGTCGTCGCGTCGACGCTGATGTCGATGGGTATGATGATGCTGCCGCCGACGACGATCTCGATGCCGTTCAAGATTCTTCTGTTCGTGCTTGCTGACGGCTGGAACCTAGTGATCGGAAATCTTGTTAAGACGTTTTATTAGCTGCTGGCAGGAGGGGCCCATCGAAGATGGGAGGAACCTGGCTGCACCGCGAGGGCTCATCGCCGAAGGCGATTCTGGATGCCCGAGCAGTCCTTATTAGCTGCTGGCAGGAGGGGAAATCATTATGATGGATATCGATAATGTCACAACCATAGTGAGAACTGGACTGTACACTATCATTAAGTGCTCGGCCCCCATGCTTCTAGTGTCCCTGGTGATCGGTCTTGCAGTCAGCATATTCCAGACGGTTACGTCGATCCAGGAGCAGACGCTGACGTTCGTGCCGAAGGTTCTCGGGATTTTTGCGGCTATCATGCTCCTCGGGCACTGGATACTGAACGAAGTTGTTGCATATACTCAGGAACTCTGGAACAGTTTTTCTCTGTTTATCAGGTAGCAGATGATCAATTATTCGTTTACATTCGAACATCTGGAGTTTTTTCTGCTCGTGTTCGCAAGGATAAGTGCTTTCGTCTTCGTTGCGCCGTTTTTCTCGATGGCGAATACCCCGAGACGTGTGCGCGCAGGATTTTCGCTTATTCTGGCGGTACTGCTTACGCAGGTTCTCGGAGATGTGGAAGTTCCTGATTATTCGACCGTGCTCGGATATTCGATTCTCGTTATGAAGGAGACGATGACTGGGCTTCTCATCGGACTTGGCGCCGATATATGCATGTCCATCGTTCATTTTGCGGGCAAGGTTGCGGATATGGAGATAGGTCTTTCCATGGTCCAGCTGTTCGATCCGCTGACGAGACAGGGCACCGGTTTCGTAGGAACGCTTTATCAGTACATACTCGTGCTGATCATGCTGATAACTAACATGCACTACTTTTTCCTCAAGGCTCTCGTGGAAACATTCACGCTGATCCCGATAGGAGGAGCAAAGTTTTCAACGAATAAGCTCATGATGGCCATGATACAGTTCATGACTGATTTCGTTACGATATCGTTCAGATTATGTCTGCCGATAGTGGCAGCGATGCTGCTGCTCAATGCGGTGCTCGGAATACTCGCAAAAACCGCGCCGCAGGTCAACATGTTTTCCGTGGGCATACAGATCAAGATCATCATCGGCCTCGGAATACTGTTTCTGACGATAGGCACCATAC
>JAILNQ010000092.1 GCA_024691425.1 Lachnospiraceae bacterium | reverse complement strand
GAGAGGTATGTATTGTTCTTCTCAGGCTCATCATTCGTGATCGGATATTCCTTCACGATGGACTTCATTTCATCAAAACTCTTCTGCATCTTCACTTCGGAGTCTATGTCAAGCCTGTCATACTTTGAAAGATACTCCCTGTCGATGTACTCGAGCCGTTCAACAAAATCGACATTCCCGTACAGATATATGTAACTGTTCGAAGGATGATAATATTTTCCGTGAAAATCAAGGAATTCCTCATATGTCAGCGTCGGAATGAAATCAGGATCACCGCCCGATTCAACGCCGTAGCAGCTGTCCGGGAACAGCGAATCGAAAACAGCTCGGGACAGCATATCATCAGGCGAAGAAAATGCACCCTTCATCTCAGAATAAACGACACCGTTTATCGTGATCGGAGAATCCGCGTCCTCGAGCTCATAGTGCCATCCTTCCTGCTTGAATATCTCCTTCCTCGTATAGATATTCGGATGAAAAACAGCATCAAGATACACGTCGCTGAGGTTCTTAAAATCCTGATCGTTGCAGCTTGCAACAGGATAAACTGTCTTATCCGGATATGTCATGGCGTTGAGGAATGTGTTGAGAGAACCTTTCGCAAGTTCTACGAAGGGGTCTTTAGCCGGATACTTCTTCGATCCGCAGAGCACTGAATGCTCTATGATATGAGGCACACCCGTAGAATCCGTCGGCGGGGTCCGAAAGCCTATATAGAAAACCTTGTTTTCATCATCGTTTTCTATACAGAGGATGCGGGCTCCTGTTTTCTTATGCTTCAGAAGATATCCCTTTGACCTTATATCAGTGATGTCCTCTGTCGAAATCAGTTCATATGCACTTAACATTTTAATATCCATTTTTCGTTCTTCCTACACTATATGTTTATGAGTGAATAAATGTTCATTGCAGTATTCATAGTTTCCGTTGCACTTCGAGCAGAACCGGAACTCAAGATCATCCCCGTCCTTTTCCGTTCTTCCGCAGATAGCGCATTTATGCTTCGTTATTGCGTCATTTCCGGCTCTCGCAGAAGCTGCCGCGGTAGCATTCCTGTATTCGCGCTTACGGTACATCTCTTTGAATGAGACTTTCTTGTAGTTTCGCGTCGCAAAGAAGAAAACGATGAAGTTCAGAAGGCTCATGACTATCGCTATCCTTCCTGCCGCTCCGCTGATCACGAACTGGTACGCGTTTATAGCGACATAGACATATGCCATCCATTTCATCCTGACAGGTATCACGAAGAACAGCAGTACCTGAACATTCGGATAAGTCGCCGCGAATGCAAGGAAGATGGACAGATTGATGTAATAGGTCGAAAATCCCTGGCTGATAGCATATCCGACAGATCTTGCCGCATCCGGATCAGAGCCGGAGCCTGCAATAGAAATGAAATACAGAGCAAGTGCACCGATGATGGTGAAGATTATCCCTGAGAAAATATAGATGTTATAGCGGAAAGTCCCCCACGTTCTCTCAAGAGCCATACCGATCTGATAGTAGAAATACAGCATAATGATCGTGAGGATGCTAAATGCAGAAGGCGGAACGAGAATCCAGGTGATGATCCTCCACACCTGACCTTGCATAATAAAATACGGATCAAGGCTGATGAAATCAACCGATCCTGTAAGTGCAAGAACATAGCCTATCGCATATGCGATGATGATATACAAAGAGAGATTCCGGATCGCGTATTTTCCGATCTTTCTCTCGAGATTGTTCAGAAGCTTTTCCATGGTTACCTCAAATGCTCACATAATCCACGACATTATACCATTTCTGAGCATTTTTGTAAAAGAAAACGTATCATTTTCCCGGCTTGTGCATAGCGGCATAGTCCGAGTAGCTCTTTCCGGTGAATTTCTTGAAGCATCTTCCGAAATAATTAGGGTCCGGGATGCCTACCGAAGATGCGGCAATGAACATCTTCTCGTTCTCTTTCGCAAGCTCCATTGCCCTGTTCATCCTAAGCATCGTAAGATACTCAACGAAATTTCTGCCGGTGCTCTGCTTGAACTTTCTCGACAGATAGCTCGGAGAAAATCCGAAATGCTGCGCGACTTCTGTAAGGTTTATTTTTGAATCCGTATAGTTTTCATCCAGGTACTTTCTTATCTTTTCATTAAGGTCGTCTTCTGCCGGAATATCGGCATCATCCTCATCGTCTTCGGAGGCCGGGGCCGACGCATCAAGCTTTGCACGCACTCTTTCAAGGACCTTTACGACTTCCGCCCTGACCATAGGTTTCAGCATGTACTCGAACACAGGCAGGCTTACGCATTTTCTAGCGTATTCAAAATCATCGAAAGCCGTCATGATTATTATGACAAGCCCCGGATACCTTTCCGTTGCGACTTCCGTGAACTCTATACCGTTCATGAAAGGCATGGAGATGTCCACAAAAGCGATATCCGGTCTGATATCGTCTATCGTGTTTATCGCTTCTATTCCGCTTCCTGCTTCTCCTGCGACTTCCATGCCGAGTGATTCCCAGCTGATGCTCTTGCGCATCAGCTTCCTTACCGACTCTTCATCATCGATCAGCATTACCCTGTATTTCCCAGGCATTTTATCTCTTCCCGTCATTCTATAGTTTTCCATATGATGAATTCGATCTGAGTGAACTCACCCATCTCACTTGTTATCTTCACGACATCATCATGACCGCTGTATATCCTGATCCTCTCGATCGTATCCCATAGCCCGAAGCTTCCGCTTTTATTGCCGTCGATCCTTGCATCGGTATAGTCTGCACGTTTGTTCAATATGCTGCTGATCGTCTCCTCGCTCATTCCGACACCTGTGTCCCTGACGATCAGATGAAGCCTTCCGTGCTCAACTCTTCCCTTTATGCCGATCGTTCCCCTCTCGCCTTTGACCCTTATTCCATGATATATGCTGTTCTCTACAAGAGGCTGCAGTATGAGTTTAGGCACAATATATACGGCCGCGGCATCATCAATGTCATAAACGTCATCAATTATATCACCATATCTGAGTTTTTGAAGCGCAATATAATCTTTTACTATGTTTATCTCTCTCTCGAGAGTTATCTCCCTGCTTCCTTTGCTGAGAAAATTCCTGTAGAAGCTTCCGAGCGTCTCAAGGGCATCATGAACCTCGTCCGCTTTCGCTTCCATGGCAAGATAGCCTATGGTCTCTAATGAATTATACAGAAAATGCGGTTTTATCTGCTCTTGGAGAACGCGCATCTCCATCCTCTGGACGGTCTTCTCCTTTTCGATAACAGTTGTTATGAGTTCGTTGACATGCTCGATCATGTTATTGTAGCTGTCTTTTACCATGTTCAGCTCGCTGTATACCATGTCATCTTCGATCTTCACAAGACTTCCGGACTGCTCGTTCTGATCGATCTTCTTCGAAAGCTCGAACACGGGCTTTGTTATCCGGCTACGGATATATGCTCCGTAAAATGCCGCAGATGCCACCAGAACCGCCATAAGGATTATGAGCGTGTTCACTATGCCGTACGGTATTCCTTCAGGGCCGTAATCGGTGGCGCTTACTATGATGATCGGCAGTAAGTCCACCCGGCAGCCTCTTACTATCTTCCCTTGACTGCCGCTCTCATATGTTATTATCGAATCTTTCTCAGGGATTTTTTCATCATAAAATGCCATAAGCTTTCGTTCGCCCGCAAGATAAGTACCGTCTGTTCCCATTATGCACACGCTGTCATCAAGATCGAGTTCGTTGAGCATGCTGATAAAAACGTCCTGGGAAATATTCATTATCATTATCCCTGTCCGTTTCTGCGACAGCAGATCGTTTATCTCTCTTCCGATTGTCAGAACCGGCTTATTATCGGATCTTGACGCGATCCCGAAGCTGTTCATGGAAAACGTGGCGCCGCCTCTTCTGTCAAGTATCTCCTTCTTCCATGAATCATCGTTCATAAACTTATAATCATAGTTATAGAAGAACCTGTTCGTTGCCATCATGATCATGTCATTTCTGAAGATCATGACAGAATCGACTCCTTCGGTGACATACAGTATATCGAGCACGCCGTATCTCGCATCATTTATCATGCCGGTATCCACTTTATACGCCTCAGAGCGCAGGAATGTGAGGAGCCTGTCATCTATCATGATGATCCTCGTCAGCTCTTTGTAGTTGTTCATCTCAGAAGATATCCTGTTCGAAAGTGTTCGCAGAACATTCTCCGAACTGGCCATCGCATATGATTTCCGCTCATTATTGTTGATTATCGCTATCGATATGAAAAAAGAAATGACAATGACAAGAACAATTCCCGCAAGTATCCACTTAAGGCTTGCGGAAAGGCTTCTGCCGTTCTTCCCGATCGTAATTACTTCTGATTTTCCCGTCTTCATTCCTTCACTGTTCATACGTAACATAAAAGATAGCATTTTTTGCGCAAAATGCCAAGATTAACGGAGAAAAGGGAAAATGTAAAAGGGCCCGGCAAGCCGGACCCTTAATAAGAATATGCTGTTAACCTTTCACCGCACCGGCGATGAAGCTCTCCTGTATCCTTCTGCTCAGGAAGATATACACGAGAAGCGTCGGGAACGTCGCTATGACGAGCGCAGCTCCTATAGGTCCCCAGTCGGTGGTATAGGCTCCGGAAAGCGCCTTGATTCCTACAGGGAGCGTACGGTGAGCACTGTCGCTTATGAAAACGTTAGCGAACATGAACTCGTTCCAGCACTGAAGGTATGCATAGATACCTATTGTTGATAATGCGGGCTTCATAAGCGGAAGGATGATCGAAAAGAACGTCCTCCACAATCCGCATCCGTCAATCCTTGCCGACTCATCAAGGTCGTAAGGAATGTCTACCATAAAGCCGGTACAGATGAGTATTGACATTGAAAGCGTGAACGCGCTGTACGGAATGATCAGCGTCGTATACTTATTGAGCCAGTGTGCTCTTGAAAGGATGACGTATACAGGAACGATCGAAGCCTGTATCGGAATAGTCAGTCCGAGCATAAGGAACGAATTAGTAAACTTCGCCAGTCTCCACTTGATACGCGTCAGAGCATATGTTGCCATCAGAGCAGCAAAGATCGATATCGCGATAGCCGATACGGTAACGATAAGGCTGTTCAGGAAATATCTGCCCATGTTACCTGTGCTCATCGCCGATGCGAAGTTCGACCATAGCCACTCCCTCGGAAGCCCGACTATGTTCTCACCGAATATTTCCTCATTCGACTTCAGAGAGAACGTGAACATGAAATATATGGGGAAAATATTGATGAGCGCCCATATTATCAGGAATATATATATAACAACTTTCACGACCGGATTGGTCTTCTTGATGGTATATTCATTTTCCCAGTATGCCTGTGCGGAGGATTTTTTTGATGTACTGTTATTGCTCATATCACACCTCCCTATCCCTGAATGCCGCCGTTATCGCAAGTGCGAATGCAAAGCACAGCACTATCAGCATAACGCTTATGGTACTTCCCATGCCGTATCTGTTTCTCAAGAACAGCATGTTCTCGAGCAGCGTGCTCGGAACTTCTGTCGTCTGGAAAGGACCGCCTTCAGTAAGTATGCGGACAAGGTCGTAAGCCTTCAGAGATCCTGTCACGGCAAAAATAACACTTACACGTATGATGGGCTTTATGATCGGTATGACGATGTATCTGTCCACCTGAGATTTCGTTGCTCCGTCAAGCATCGCGGCCTCACGCAGGTCAACCGAAACTCCTTTGACTCCGGCATACATCAGAAGCATGTGATATCCGATGTACTGCCAGATAGTGGGAACTATGATGGATCCTAACGCCGTTCCGACCTCTCCGACCCATACGTGTTTCAGATTTCCGAGATTGACTGCGTCCAAAAATCTGTTGAGAAGACCATAGTCAGGGTTATAGATCTTGAGCCATAACTGACCGATAACAACCGTCGAGATCAGCACGGGCATGAAATAGATCGAAAGGAAAGTCCTCTCTCCCTTGACTTTACGTCCCAGCAGAAGGGCAAGAAGAAGTGATATGGGGAGCTGAACGAATACCGAAAAGAATGCGATGAGAAGCGCATTCTTAAGGCTGACCATGAACTTGATCGATCCGTTCGTGAAAAGCTCCTTATAGTTCTGAAGCCCTATGAACGTTCCCTCTGAAAAACCGTTCCAGTCATACATGCTTCTGTAAACCGAAACTATGATGGGAGCGATCAGTATGCCTATGAACAGCAGCAATGCCGGAAGCAAAAACAGAAATATGGTAAAACCTTTTCCAAGTTTCTTCATTGCAGTTACCTTTCAGAAAATACCCCCTCCCGCATCTTCCCAGAAGGGGAAAGCGGGAAGGGGTAAGATTATTGCCTGAATAAACTATGTAAGTCTATTATCTGATGTCGTTAGCAAGTCCCTCGATGAACTGAGTTCCGTTAACCTGGCATCCATAAACCTGATCAACATATGAAAGATATGTGTTAGCTTCATCAGCGTTCATAGCTGTATCACCGAAGAGAACGTAAGACTTAGCGTTTGCACAGATCTCAGAAACTGCCTGTGTAAGACCGTTAACAGAGCTTGTGTCACCGTAAGGTGTCCATGCAGGAAGTCCGCATCCATCAAGATAACCATAGTGGCAGATAAGCTTTCCAAGTTCGCAAGCATAGTCAGCTGCTACTTCTGCGTTTTCTGAAGAAGCTGCTACAGCAAGTGTATCGGAAGGTCCGCCGATAAGCTGTCCGAGAGAAGCCTTGTCAGCATTGATAACAGGGAACTCTGAAACCTTTACCTTCGGGAAGAACTCTTCGTTTGCAGCGAAGTCTGCGCAGTTCCATGTACCGTTCATGTAGAACGCATACTTGCCAGCCATGAAGTTAGCCTTAACTTCGTCGTTTGTAAGACCAGCACCTGAAGGATCAAAGTAACCGTTGTTAACAAGACCCTGGAATGTATCAACAGCAGCGCCTACATCAGGATTATTCCATGTAGCTCTTCCAAGGAAGATGTCGTTAAGAGCATCAGCACCAACGCTCTTCTCGATAACGGACTCAAGGTACTCTGTTACACACCATGTCTCCTTACCAGCACAACCGAAAGGAATGATGTTCTTAGCCTTAAGGGCATCACAGCACTTGATGAAGTCTTCGTATGTTCCGGGAACATCATCATATCCAGCTTCCTTAAGGAGATCCATGTTAGCGAAAAGTCCAACAATGTTCATTGTTGTAGGAACGCCGTAGTGCTTTCCGTCATAAGTTGTGTTGCCGAGCATAACCTCAGGAAGCTCGTCTTTGTACTTAGCAAGTGCATCGTCAAGGCAGTAAACCTTACCTGCAGCAACGAAGTCGCCGAGGAATGCGCATGACCATGTGAAGAAGATGTCAGGCATCTCATCAGCTGAAACAGCTGCTTTGATCTTTGTCTTGTAGGACTGGTTCTCGAATGCTTCCCAATTAAGTGTGATATCAGGATGATTAGCACTCATTTCCTTGATAGCTTCCTCGTAAGCGTGACGGTTGGAGTCACTCTCTGTAGCGATACACCACATCTCAAGGGTAACAGGACCCTCAGCTGCTGCTGCTTCTTCTTCTTCAGCAGGTGCAGCCTCTTCTTCAGCAGGAGCTGCTTCCTCTTCAGCTGCGGGAGCTGCAGGTTCAGCGGGAGCTGCAGGAGCTGCCGCGCTGCCGCCGCAGGCCGTAAGAGACAGTACCATTGCGCCTGCAAGCAGGATTGAAACAACACGTTTCTTCATAATAAAAATTCCTCCTTTAGAATTTGCTCTGCTGCAGCACTATGCTGCAGCATCTATCGTAAACGCTTATGCGTCTGCGATCTGTCATTCGGCCTTTACCATAGGCCATGGATAATCGATCACGAGCTCATTGCCGTCAAGTTCATAGTAAAGGATCGCATCCTCGATCGGGTCGTCATACATGAGCTTGATCGAATGATCATCCTCGTTGACCAGATAATGTCCGAAGAAAATGCTCTCCTCTGCAAAAGTGTTCTGCTCGGTGAACTGGAAGCTCCATCCGTTATCCTGCTTCCATACTCCTATGATGCCGTCCGGACTTCCCTCTCCGTCATACTGATACGTTGAGCGCTCATAAAGGATCATCTTGTCGCCGTCCATCACGTATTTCATGTCCAGCTTCTCGCCGTCCTTGCCGGTCAGCTCTATATGATCATCAGTCTTCGTATATTTATACTTAACGTCCTTATAAATTGCCTTGCCGTTATCCGACAGCGAAAGGACCATCGTCTCGGGTTCGTGTATGTAAGCCCATTCTTCCGCTTTGCCTGAACATGCGCATATGTTCATCATCATTACGATCAGGACAGTGCACACGACAGATTTTACAGAGTTTTTCATTGATATCGGCCTTCTTCTGTGCATATTCACAATAATATGCTCTTAATATATATTTTTTCATGTTGCAAATGAATGTAAATCTTTGACATCCATAAGCATTTTTTTTACTTCTTGAACATAAGCAGGAAATTCCGTACTGTTGAAAAATAACGCTTGTGGCTATATAATCAGTAACTAGTGCAATTAGGGATAGGTAGATATTTAATGAAAGATGAAAAGTATTTTCTTGGCATAGACATAGGTTCCACTACAGTCAAGATAGCCATACTGAACAATAATGACGAGCTTCTGTTCTCGGATTACAGAAGACACTTCGCAGACATACAGAATACCCTTCGTACTCTCCTGTCTTCAGCAAGAGAACTTTTAGGCCCCGTTGAGCTTCATCCTATAATAACAGGAAGCGGCGGGCTTACTCTTGCAGGTCATATGAACATCCCTTTCGTACAGGAAGTAATATGCGTCAGCACTGCTCTTTCCCGCATTGCTCCTTCAACCGATGTAGCTATCGAACTCGGCGGCGAGGATGCTAAGATCATCTACTTCGAGGACGGTAACATCGAGCAGCGCATGAATGGAATATGTGCAGGCGGCACAGGCTCCTTCATAGACCAGATGGCCGCACTTCTTATGACGGATTCAATGGGACTCAACGAATATGCGAAAAGCTACCGGAGCCTCTATACTATAGCCGCAAGATGCGGTGTGTTCGCAAAATCCGACATCCAGCCTCTCATAAATGACGGCGCGACAAAGGAAGACCTGGCTGCTTCAATTTTTCAGGCAGTCGTCAACCAGACCATCTCAGGTCTTGCATGCGGAAAACCGATCAGAGGCCACGTCGCATTCCTCGGGGGACCGCTGCATTTCCTTTCAGAACTGACTAATGCGTTCATACGCACGCTAGGGCTTGATGAAGGACATGCCTTCATACCCGAGAACTCACATCTTTTCGCGGCGATAGGCGCGGCAGATAACTACAAGGAAGATTCGAAAGTCAGCATAGACTCGCTCATAAGCCTGCTCGAGAGCAAGATCCGCATGGACTTTGAAGTCGCAAGGATGGAGCCTCTTTTTAAAAACGAGGATGAATACTCTTCTTTCACGAAAAGGCATGAGCGTGCCAAAGTCGTAAAAAAAGAGCTTTCTGACCATCACGGCATATGTTTCCTCGGAATAGATGCCGGTTCGACCACAACAAAAGCCGCCCTCATTGATAATGACGGCAATCTTCTCTATTCCTTCTACGACAACAACAATGGAAGCCCGCTTGCAACATCCATAAGGGCTCTTAAAGAAATATACTCGCTTCTTCCTCCCGATGCACGGATTGCCCACTCTTGTTCAACCGGTTATGGAGAAGCGCTCATAAAAGCCGCCCTCATGCTCGATGACGGCGAAGTCGAAACTATATCGCACTACTATGCCGCTTCGCATTTTGAGCCTGACGTTGACTGCATACTCGATATCGGCGGTCAGGATATGAAATGCATACGCATAAAAAACCATGCGGTCGATAACGTGCTTCTGAACGAAGCATGCTCGAGCGGATGCGGTTCATTCATTGAAACGTTCGCCAGAAGCCTTGACTACTCGGTTTCGGATTTCGCCTCCTGTGCGCTTTTTGCAGAGCATCCTATAGACTTAGGAACAAGATGCACCGTCTTCATGAACTCAAAAGTCAAACAGGCGCAGAAGGAAGGCGCGGATGTCGCCGACATCTCTGCCGGTCTTGCTTATTCAGTTATCAAAAACGCTCTGTTCAAAGTCATCAAAGTATCGGATGCGAGAACGCTCGGGAAGAAAATAGTCGTCCAGGGCGGAACTTTCTATAATGATGCCGTGCTCCGCTCTTTAGAGAAGATCTCGAATGTTGAGGTTATAAGACCTGATATCGCCGGCATAATGGGTGCATTCGGTGCCGCGCTCATCGCAAGGGAGCATTATGAAGACAGTAAAGAGACAACGCTCCTTAGCCTTGAGAAGCTAAACGCATTCACATTCGAGACATCGATGGCTAAATGCAAAGGCTGCACGAACAGCTGCCGTCTTACGATAAACAAGTTCTCAGGAGGCAGGCAGTTCGTCTCCGGCAACAGATGCGAACGCGGGATCGGTAAGGTCCGTAATGAAGAGAACCTCCCGAACCTTTACGAATACAAGCTGCACAGGATTTTCGATTATGAACCGCTTCCGGAAAGCGAAGCTCCCCGCGGCCTGATAGGTGTTCCCCGTGTCCTCAACATGTACGAGAACTATCCTTTCTGGTTCACTTTCCTTACAAAGCTCGGATACTCTGTCGTGCTCTCACCTGTCAGCTCGCACAGGATATATGAGATGGGTATCGAATCGATACCGAGCGAGAGTGAATGCTATCCGGCAAAGCTTGCACACGGGCATATCATGTGGCTCATCAAAAAAGGAGTTCCGCTCATATTCTATCCGAGCGTCTTCTATGAGCGCAATGAGTTCCAGCAGGCAAGCAATCACTACAACTGTCCGATAGTAACGTCATACAGCGAAAACATAAAGAACAACGTTGATGAGATATGCATGGGCGATGTTAAGTTCCACAATCCCTTCCTTGCGTTCTCCAACTTTGAGATAGCCGCAAAGGGACTTATCGCCGCATTCCCTGACATAGCTGCCGATGAGGTTTACTATGCCGCAAAGGCGGGTTGGGAAGAACTCGATAAGGCAAGGCATGACATTCAGGATAAAGGCGAGGAAGTGCTCAAGTATCTTGCCGAAAACAAAAAGAGCGGGATCGTGCTCGCAGGCAGGCCATATCACATCGACCCTGAAATAAACCACGGAATCCCCGAGATGATAAACACTTACGGCATGGCCGTTCTGACAGAGGATTCAATATCGCACCTCGCCGAAGTAGAAAGACCTACGATAGTTTCGGATCAGTGGATGTACCATTCAAGGCTCTATGCAGCCGCGGCATACGTAAAAACAAGGGATGATCTTGAACTCGTTCAGCTCAATTCCTTCGGATGCGGACTCGACGCGGTAACAACTGACCAGGTCAACGACATCCTTTCATCAGGCGATAAGATATATACGTGCCTGAAGATAGATGAGGTTAACAATCTCGGTGCGGCAAGGATCCGAATACGTTCACTTCTCGCGGCCATAAGGATAAGAAAACGCAAGGGCGAAATGCGGAAAATCCGCTCATCTGCATATAACCGTGTGCTCTATACGGAACAGATGTACAAAGACAGATATACCATACTCTGCCCGCAGATGTCTCCGATCCATTTCGATCTTCTGCAGAGCGCTTTCAATGCCGAGGGATATAATCTGATCGTACTTAACAATTCGAACAGGGCCGCCATAGATATGGGGCTTCAGTTCGTAAACAATGATGCATGCTATCCTTCTCTGATCGTTGTCGGGCAGATAATGGATGCTATACTGTCAGGACAGTATGACACGTCAAGGCTGGCGGTGATAATGAGCCAGACAGGCGGCGGATGCAGGGCGACGAACTATATAGGATTCATACGCCGTGCGCTAGCGAAAGCCGGATATCCTGATATCCCGGTCATATCCCTGAACCTGTCAAAGCTCGAATCGAACCCGGGATTTAAGATCACGCCGAAGTTCCTTCTCCGAGGAATATGTGCGGCTGCAATCGGCGACATCTTCATGAGATGCCTGTATCGGATGCGCCCTTATGAGATTACGCCGGGTTCTGCAGATGAACTTCACAGAAAATGGATAAAGCCCTGTCAGGAATTCGTTGAATCGGATCACATATCGATTCCCGCATTTTTCAGGCTCTGCAAAAAGATCGTCAGAGATTTCGACGCTCTTCCTATAGATGAGACGGCAAGAAAGCCGAGGGTCGGTGTTGTCGGTGAGATACTCGTTAAGTTCTCTCCGACTGCCAACAATGACCTCGTTAATCTTCTCGAGAGTGAAGGCGCCGAGGCAGTTATGCCGGATCTTCTTGATTTTCTGCAGTACTGCTTCTACAACCAGAAATACAAGGCCGATCATCTCGGCACGAAGGTGAGCACCGCTACTATCGCATCTCTCGGAATATGGGCGATAGAGCGCGTAAGAGGTGCTTCGGTTAAAGCCCTCCGAGAAAGCGTTCACTTCGAGCCGCCGGTTCATATAAAAACTCTTGCGGAATATGCGAAATCGATCGTTGATATAGGTAATCAGACGGGTGAGGGATGGTTCCTTACCGGTGAAATGATGGAGCTGATCCATAGCGGCGTTCTGAACATCGTGTGCACGCAGCCTTTCGGTTGCCTGCCTAATCATGTTGTCGGCAAAGGGGTAATAAAAGCGATAAGGCGGAATTACAGAAAAGCGAACATTGTCGCAATAGATTATGACCCCGGTGCATCCGAGGTCAATCAGCTCAACAGGATAAAACTCATGCTGTCTACGGCGTTCAGAAACCTTAACGAAGAGTGATCATCTTATCGTTACTGCGTCCCTTACGCCTGCCCGAAGTTTATCGAACAGCCTTTCTATCCTTTCGGAATCTTCGAACATCAGCGCTTCGTTCAGCTCGGATGAAAGATCGTTTATGTCAGACAACCCCAGCTTAGCGCTGTTGCGGTCTATGCCTTTAAGACAGAACGAAAGCATAACGGTATTTCTCTCATTGAAGAACTTTTCAGCGTCCGTAATGAGCTCATTAAGTTCATTGTACTGAGCTGAGAAACGGTTATCCTTCGAAAGTTCCTCGGCATCCTCGTTCTTGAATCTCTGCCATAGCCATCTCGTGAGAACGGAATTGAGCGCTCTTTTGGATATCGGCTTCTGCAGGTAATCATTGAATCCGGCTTCAAGGAATCCCGTAAATACATCATTTATGTCTGCAGTAGTCGTGAACACGATAGGAACCTGGCTATAGTATTCTCCGGGCATGCTGCGGACCGTGGAGACGATCTGCGCGCCGCTCATCTTCTCCATTTCATATGCAACAAATATCATGTCGAAAACGTGTCTGCTTATCTGCTCTATCGCGTCCTTTCCGCTCACCGCGCGCGTAACGCTGACCTTATAGGGCTTGAGTATGCGCTGGAATACGTTGAGGAAAAGAATATCCTCATCAATGATAAGAATCCTGGCATCTCCTGTGATGCTGACAGCATTCTTTATCATCTCTTCTTCGTTCTCCTCGCTCACGTCATTCACGAGAGTCTCAGCCTTCTCAATGTCTTCCATGTTATAAACGAAAACAGCCGTTGACAGTATCTCTCCGTAATCATCGAGCTTATGGTTGATTATCATGTTCACATGCCGGTCGTTAGCAGGGTAATCGGCGCTGATACCGAAAGCGTTCTCATCTTCGGTCTGGCATATCTGTGAATAAGCCCCTGGCGTGAACTTGAACACATCCGTGATCTTCCGTCCGACGTATTTGTCTTCTAGAAGATGCGACAGAACCTGTGCCCTCTTGTTCTCGTAAACGATCTTCAGCTGGTTGTCGAGAATGAACACAACATCCGTCCTGCCCTCATCGAGCTCTTTCGTAAAGTGCTCCGGAATGATTATGATCGAATCATGATAGACAAGAAGCTTCCTCATAATTATGACAGAAACAAGATTAAATACGATCACTATCGGAATGTATGTCATGGAATATACTATGATGAACTGCTCGGTGATGAATCCGGCAGCCGAAAACATATACACCATGAGCAGCAGAAGGAGGTCATGCTTCTCGCATTTCCTGTACACTGCCGCGCCTCTGTAGACAACAAAGGTTATGAGCATCACGACATAGAACATATAGTAAACGAAATAAAGCGCCTGATGCCATGATGCCTGAGGGCTGAAATAAACACCGAACGGGCTGTGCTCAAGATGTCCGCCCTGCGTTACCGCATCAATGAAGAACATTATCACGGATGCGTATGCGATAAGGGTTATGAACATGGACGTGTATTTCCTGTCGACATCGACCATGTCCTCGGTAAGAAGCATGATTTCGCACATAGTGAGCGCCCTTAGGAACTTTGCGAGCGCATAGAGAATGAAGCAGAAAACCCCCGGATAAGTCAGCTCCATAGCGACAGAGACAACAGCAGATGCCGTTATCGAAAACGCGAATACCATGTACCTGAACCTGCTCTTTTCAGATACCGCAACCGCCGCATATGTAAAATACTGTGAGAACGCTATGAGTCCCGCCGTTATGACAAGACAGAGCGTGATGATAGTTTCCATATTGCTCCTGATATCTATTTCTTTTCTTTTTTTTGTTTTTCTTTGACGAACTTAATCGTTTCGAGGCTCTGCTCCATCTTTTCGGCAAGCTTTCCTTCAGTATGAAGCGCCAGCAGGAAACGTCCTTTCTGTTTCATCCTGTCGGTATCACGTCTTATCTCCTGCTTCAGCATCTCATATTTGACAACGATCTCATTATCGACGGCGAACCTTCTGACTTTTCCGACGATCTTGAAGGTATAGGCAAGATCTATCGACATTATTCCGTAGAACATCCCCACAACGAACGTGAATGCGATGTTTTTTGAAAACCAGTCCACTAAAGCTATTATGTATTTCTGAATGAAGAAATAATAAAAAGCCGCCAGGGCTGTCCATATCAGCGAGAACTTCAGGCAGATTATGCCGCCTAAGTTCATGAACTCACCCGAATAATCCCACAGTTTGATCTTCATCCCCTTGATAAAGATAAGTCCCGCTATGAGTTCGATGAGCGTCATTGCGATACCCATGATGATTATCGCCCATATGACCATGACGTTTCCGATATCGCCTTCCATGTTGCCGATATAAGGAAGCAATGACATGACGAAAAGAGCGATCAGGCCGAAACCGTACAGCGGAAGGCAGGGGCCTGTGAGAAATCCCGGATTGATCCATTTCCTGGAAGGATTTTTTGATGAAATGAACCTCCGGAACAGAAGCTCTATAACCCATCCGGCCATGCTCCCGACCATGAAAAGGAATGTTATGATCAGAAAAATCGCCTGTCCCTGTGTTATCCCGCTCACTTCCTGTTCACCTCATCTATCCCGTAGAAGCTGTCAATGAGCTTTATGCACTGCCCTATAGGATCGTTTTTCATATCTATCCACCTGATATCCTGCCTTTTACGGAACCACGTCATCTGTTCCTTTGCAAGATGTCTTATCTCCATGAACAGTTTATCATAAAATGCCTGATAATCCTCAAATTCGCCACGAAGATACATCAGTATATATCTGTATTCAAGCCCGAGCCTGTAGAGAAAGTCCTCAGAAACTCCCATATCAAGAAGATGCGAGACTTCATCGATCATCCCCATCTCAAGCCTCTTGTCGAGTCTTATCCGTATACGCTCATACAGTTCTTCCCTAGGCCATGTAACTCCTATGATCAGAGTTTCATATCTGGGCAAATTATCCCTTCGCTCCCGCTCCGGCGACATCGCCTTTTCGGCTGCTCTTTCAAGGCGCCGTTTATTCTTAAGGTCCACACCTTCAAGAGCTGACGGGTCGGTTTTTGCTATAAAGTCTATAAGCTCCCCGCAGCTCATTGCTTCAAGTTCCCTGCGCTTTGACAGGTCCGGAGGCGTACTGTCAAGATTATAGCCGTCTGCAACTGCGTTTATATAAAGTCCTGTCCCGCCGACAAGGAAGGGTAAACGCCCCTTTTCAAATATCGAATCTATCGCTGCATATGCCAGGGCCTGGTAATGCGAAAGCGAAAAGAATTCCCCGGGCCAAGCAACATCAAGAAGATAATGCGTAACGCCCTGCATCTCCTCTTCGGTAACCTTTCCCGATCCGAGATCGAGCATCTTATAAACCTGTCTCGAATCTGCGCTTACTATATCGGCATCATATATCTTCGCAAGCTCGATCCCGAGGCCGCTCTTGCCTGATGCGTTTGTTCCTGCTATGCAGACGAGCTTCTCCATGACCTACTTAAGTCCCGCTATGAGAAAACAAAGAGGCGAATTCCAGTATATCGTGATCTCATTGCATGAATAGCTCTGAGCATTGTCGGTATAGCACCTTGCCTTCGGAAGTCCTGCGAGCACTGCCTGGGCGTACGGGTCCTCAAGACGAGAATCCGGCCCGCCTATGAGCATTCCCTTCATGCACTTTCCAATAGCCTGGCTCGGACGATGGTGCGGATTTACCGGCGACTGTGTTCCGTATCCCGTAAGGAAACAGTAGGAATTCGTGTTCGTTCCGAAAAGGTAATCGAGCTGACGCTTCGCGGCCTGCCTGTACTCTTCATTCCCCGTAAGTGAATGTGCCATCAGCAATGCCATTCCGTTATTTGCAACGATCATGTTCGATCCCCATACATATTCGTCTACTATCGTGCATCCGTATGCTTCTCCTGAAAGCGCATTGGACTTAAGCTCATCGCACATCTTATAGAATCTGTTCTCAATATCGAACTCACAGTTCATCTTCCCCGGTGAGGACAGATAAGCATAGTAAGCATATCCGCTCATATCGGCCCATCCGAATCCGTCATTTGTTATCCTTGAAAAATCAACTTTATCAAGCAGTTTTTCGAATCTTGCATCTCCGGTTGTCTTGTATCCTTCACATATTGCCCAGAGGAATTCATCCGCAGAACATCCGTCGGCATATTCGCCGGTCAGCACATCCTTAGGGTTCGTGTAATTCTTTTCGTCTATACGGGCAAGATATGCATCAACTGCACGGTCCGCGGCCTTCTCGCACTTTGCCGCAAAGTCAGCATCATACTTTCCGAACACTCTGGCAGCCATGTACATGACCCCTGCAAAATCAGCCGTGGAAGTTTTAGATATCGGAAGAACATACAGTTCTTCGGTGCATTCGTCGGCCTTTACGAAACCGTCGAAGTTAAGCCCCGTGACCTTATGATAGATGCCGCCGTCATCTGATTGCATCTTAAGAAGCCAGTCAAGCTCGTATTTTGCTTCATTGAGCACGTCGGGAATACCGTTTCCGCTTTCAGGAATATTGAGGCTTTCAGTAAACGAATCAGTAAAAAGCTCGAAAGCCAGCATCAGGTCGGCCGCCGCTTTTGCACCCGGCCCCGTATATCTGCCGTAATCTCCTGCATCATGCCACCCGCCTGAAACCTCGATCATCTCTTCGGTGCCGTATATTTTCGCTTCTTCCGTATGGCATGCTTCATGAGTAAAATCACCTGCGAGCTGTTCAGGAAGCGCTATCCCGCACCTTTGCAGATAAAGCATACGAACAGTATCCGTCAGCGCATCATCATATACTCCGTTACCTATTTCGAACTCGTACGACTCGTTACCTGCATATTTTACTTTATATATGCCGGGGGCCTTAACCTCGGAAAAATCACCGTATCCGACTTTATCGCCCGATGTCCCGAAAGTTATACCATCTTCTGCGGTTCCTTCAAACACCGTCTTCCCGCTTTTTGCATCGACTACCGAAAAAAACCTGTCTCCTTCAAGGCTCCTGAAAACTGCACGTTTCTCATCATCCGGGCGGTACCCTATCTGGTTTAAGTTTATGGCGTTAAGCTCTCCCATATTTTCTACCTTTTTTGCATTTGAATCATCTATCATTACAAGAGTAACATTGTCAAGAACGATCGTGTGGCTTTCTAAGCCCTGCTCCCTGTCGGCATCTCCGAGATTGAAGCACATTCTCGGTGAAGGATCCGATGCTTCCTCCATGGTAAATTCCGCGGAAAGCTTTATCTTTTCAGGGCCGATCTTAACATCCTCCAAGTCGATATACGGATGATAATCACCGCCGTTCAGCTGTATCCTCCATTCAAAGGTCCTTTCGGCATCCGACTCTATCTGTGCGGAAAATACATATTTTCCGCCCTGCAGAAGCTCAAAGCCGCCGACATAGAGCTGTACAGCATGAGCTACCTTTCCCGGATCAGATATTTTCAGAGTGCCGGTTCCGGAAGATACAGAAAATGATGCACTTCCACCGGATTCGGTATATACACCCCATGAGCTGTCAGAATACGAAAAATCACCGCCCGGTATCAGGTTATCCCCTGCCGTCATCATTGCCTCCGCTTCCGGGATGATCTGAGTATCAGTCTCGTCTTCGGCCGGTTTTTCATCAGCCTCGGCCGGCTTCTCTATGACCGGCTCTTTGGGCGCTACATTAACCGATACTGAAGGTGCGCGAAAAGAGGCACATCCCGTTAATGTAAGAAGCGGTAAGATCATTATAGAAATTGTTCCGGCGATTCCCCTAACTTTCATCATATTCCCTGTTTATCAACCTGGCCGCTTCGTCATATGACAAGCGCTTATCCCTTGCTATAGCACATACATCATCATACTCAGGTTTTACCCTTTTTGCTCCGTACCCTTCAGAAGTCTTGACCCTTGCTTTTCCGAACGGTCCCTCAACGGATCTGCTGCTGCGAGTCATCACATATCTTTCGAGCACAGCCGCTCTTACTCCGATCGTGGACGTATGAGCAAAAATAAGACGTACGAACTTTTCCTTTTCTTCGGGAGCGCACATCACTTTAAGGATCGTCCCCTGACGGGATTTCTTCATCCCTGCAGTAACAGTGCACACATCAAGCGCTCCATTTTCAAGAAGCATTTCCGTCGCAAATGCAATGGCCTCTGCAGTCATGTCATCTATGTTGCATGAAATCTCTGCAACGCGCTCATCCGCACCGCATTTCTTCCCTAGCATAGCTCTTACACAGTTCGGCGCCTCAAAATCCTTTTTCCCCATTCCGTAGCCGATACGATCGGCAGCAAACGATGGCATACCGTCAAAGTTCCTGACAAAATGCTTTATCAGCGCAGCTCCTGTAGGCGTACAGAGCTCGCCCTCGATAGATCCCGGACATATGGGGATTCCTTTAAGGATATCCGCCGTTGCGGGCGCAGGTACAGGCATGATACCGTGAGCGCATCTGACTTTACCGAAACCTACGGTTACCGGGGTGGAAACGATCGTTTTAGCCCCGATCATTTCGAACAGAAGGGATACAGAAGTCACATCGGCTATCGCATCCATTGAGCCTACCTCATGGAAATGAACCTCAAAAACCGGACGCGAATGCGCTCTGCTCTCTGCTTCCGCTATTATATTATATACCGAAGATGCGTTTTTTCTGACTTTTTCCGGAACCTTCAGAGAAGAAATGATGCTGTTGATATCCTCGAGGCTGCGGTGTATGTGGTGTTCATGTTCATGATGATGTTCGTGCTCATGATGATCCTCGTGCATATGATGCTCATGTTCATGGTGATGCTCGTGTTCATGACGATGCATATCATGATGGTGCTCATGCTCATGATATGTTTCATCACCTTCCGAAACGCCATCAACGGTAACTTCCATGTATGTTCCGCTGATCCCGCACTTACTGCTCGCCTTCGGGGTAAACTTTACGCCGGGGATCCCGGCATTGTTCATCGTATCAAGGAATTCTATTTTCTTTTCATCATCTAAAAGCTCATACAGCGCCGCCGTGAGCATATCCCCGGCAGCCCCCATTCCGAGCTCAAGATAGAGAATGCTGCTGTTCATGATCTATGTCCTGTATGGTTTATCATATCGGCCGCATATCCTGCACCGAATCCGTTATCTATGTTTACAACGGTAACGCCGCTCGCGCACGAATTGAGCATCGACAGAAGCGCCGAGAGTCCTTCAAAGGACGCTCCATAACCGACGCTTGTCGGAACGGCGATGACCGGACAGTCCGCAAGACCTCCGATAACGCTTGCAAGCGCGCCCTCCATGCCCGCGACAGCTATTATAACCGTTGCAGACATTATAACATCCAGATGCGCCAAGAGTCTATGCAGGCCGGAAACTCCGACATCATATATCGTTGTTACGCTGTTCCCGAGAAACTTAAGAGTAACCGCGGCCTCCTCGGCAACATTCATGTCGCTCGTCCCGCCTGTAGCTACAACAACGTTTCCTATACCGTCAGGCTTTGGAAAATCACCGAAAGTCGCAATCCCTGCCAGTTCATGATAAATAATGCCTTCCATATCCGACAGTTCGGAAAACTTCTCGGGCGAGAGCCTAGTGATCATTATCCTATTCTGGCCGTTATCTTTCATGGCCCGGACGATGCCTCTTATCTGCTGCGCGCTCTTGCCCGCCCCGTATATGACCTCTGCCGTACCCTGGCGGAGCTTTCTGTGCAGATCTATCTTTGCAAAATCTATATCCTCGAACGGCTTTTCCTTGAGAGAAAGCACCGCCTCATCGACTCCTAACGAACCGTTGCGTACAGATTCCAATATTTTTCTTATATCACTTTTCATTGCCGAATCCATATTAAAGGCGGTTTCGGATTTCCAAAACCGCCTTCCGTCTTTAATCCCTGTTCCGTGTGATAGATGCTCTGACAATTCCCCGCGGATCTTTGACGATCAGTACAATGAGCCATATGATGAGGCCGAGTGCGATCACTGACAATCCAAGATACAGATCGTTAAGCATATCAGCCGGATCCTGCATGAAAAAATCGGCTCCGAGTTCCCCGTACTCTACTACCGCATCAACGAACCACATGATCGAAGCTCCCCAGAACATGAGGCAGAGCGTTCCGAAATGCATTGAAGAATCCGGGGCGCTCCTGTACCAGATAAGAGTGCATGTTATTGCAGCAAAAACAGTTACAAGTAATGTCATATCAGATCTCCTCTTTTGTTGCTTCGACAGCAGTATTCTTTCTGTTTTCTATAACACGGGAGGCCACGAGCATTCCAGCCCATATAAGCGTTACCGCCACGGCCATGCCGACTCCCGCAGTGCCCATTTCGGCGAGCATGTCTTCCGTCTCACCGTTCTGAACCGCAGTTAAGAAAGGAAATGTCGGTATGACCTCCCCATGCCACAGATGCTCGAAAGCAAGAAGCGCGCTTCCTCCCCATAGCATTCTGTTGAGCCAGCTGAGTTTCTCGGAAAAATGCACCTTAGGAACTTCCGTTTTCTGACTGCTTTCATCATGTTCTTTTGACTTGATGATCTTTTCAGCAACAGTTGTGATCACCGCTTCAGATGCGGGGACTAAAAAACAAGCCATAATCTATCTCCTTCCGTTTCCTACTATAACAGAAGGCATACATTTTCTCTCATATATAAAGAAATGTATACCTTCCTGCGTACACTATGTAATTATATTACGCAATCTCTGCATTGTCTATAATTTTATAGGCTCATGCTCTTATCAGATTGCCTCGTGGAATGTCCTCGAAATGACATCGGCCTGCTGTTCGGGCGTCAGCTTGATGAAGTTAACGGCATATCCTGAAACCCTTATTGTAAGCTGAGGATACTTCTCAGGATTCTTCTGCGCATCAAGGAGCGTATCCCTGTTGAGAACATTGACATTAAGATGATGTCCGCCCTTTGTTGCATATCCGTCAAGAAGATTTACGAGATTTTCCACCTGCTGCCTGTTTTCGCTCATATCGATCCCTCCTTCGTATGATCTTGAAATACCATCTGCCTGATGCAGAATCATTTTCTTTACGATATCAGGATACCATCTTATCACTGCCATAATCTGTGACGTGGTCACACAATGGTGTATTTTTTCGCGAACAATATATCACTGTCCGATCATTTCAAGAAGCTTCTCCCTTGTCTGGACTCCGAGCGCGGAGGCCGTCTCTTCGCCGTTCTTGAATACTTTGATCGTCGGGATGCTCATGATGTTGAATCTGCTCGAAAGCTCATCCTCATCGTCAACATTGACTTTGCCGACAACATACTTGCCTTCGAATTCCTCGGCGAACTTCTCAATGACCGGCCCCATCATTCTGCAGGGTCCGCACCAAGGTGCCCAGAAATCTATCACAACCGGCTTGTCAGCCTTAAGCACTTCCTGTTCGAAATTCGCATTCGTAATCGTAAGTTCAGCCATATCTATCTCCTTCCATGAAACGTTTCTGCTTGTTACATGCCCATTATAGAGCCTGCTATGTCAATAATCTGTAACCCGGTTACATTCCGTCAGTTTTCTCCTGTTATCTTTCTGAGCCCTTCGGGATCTTTCAGGACTATCGTGCCTCTTTTCAGCTCAACGAGATCGTCGAGCACGAACTGACGCAGCATACGTGCTACGACTTCCCTTGCAGAGCTTATCTCAGTAGCTATCATCTCCTGCGTCATATGAAGCTCATTTCCGTCCTTCTCAGCGTTTTCGAGAAGAAACCTCGCAAGCCTTCTGTCAAATGATGTCAGTATTATTTCCTGCAGAACAAAAAGTGCAGATGAGAAACGCTTTGTGGCTATCTCATAGCTGTAGCATCTGACTTCAATATTCTGATCAACGAGCTTTCCGAGTGCCTTGGAATTGAGCACAAGAACCGTTGTGTCCTCAGTTGCGGTCATTGCGCTTTCGAACCTGATCTCATGCAGAACGCATGCAGCCGATATGACGCAAGTGTCCTTATCCTTCAACCTGTATAACGTGAGTTCCCTTCCCTCTTCGGAAATGATGCTCACCCTTATGCTGCCCGTTATCACATAGATAAGCCCGATACATGCCCCCGTGCAGGAGTGAATGACTTCACCCTTCGAATAATTCCTTATCGTCACGTTTTCCGAAACATGAGTTTTTTCTTCATCGCTGAGCTTATCATAGAATACGATCTTGGAAACATAGTCTTTCGGATTCATCGATCATCCTCCTGAATGAGCACTCAAAGAAACGTCATTTCATTGTTATGAGTTCAAACTGTCTCGAGCCGATGCCTATATGTTCAGCATGTTCAAGCGTCTCAGCCCATGATACGTTAGGATTGCTGTTCTGCCATACGTTACCGTGATCATGAAAATGACCGCTCGCCATATTATCTCCGAGCTGGCTGTTCCTTATCGGTTCTGCCTTTGCGCACAGATCAACGCATGCCTGGTCGAGAGCTACCGGATCAAAGCTTGCGAGCATTCCGATATCAGGAAGTATCGGCGCATCGTTTTCTCCATGACAGTCACAGTTAGGCGAAACATCCGTGATGAGGCTTATATGGAAATTGGGGCGTCCGGAAATGACTGCTGATGTATACTCCGCCATTTTTCTTCCGAGCATCTGCGGAGCGTTCCAGTTGTCATTCTCTATCGCATCGAATGCGCATGCGCCGATGCATCGCCCGCAGCCCTTGCACTTTTCGGTATCGATAAAGGCTTTGCCGTCTTTATACTCTATAGCATCGCTGCCGCATTCACTTGCACATCTCCTGCAGCCTCTGCAGAGTTTTTCGATCACATGAGGATGTCCGCTGTTATGCTGCTGCATCTTGCCCGCACGGCTGCCGCACCCCATCCCGATGTTCTTTATCGCGCCGCCGAATCCTGCCTGCTCATGTCCTTTGAAATGGTTAAGGCTTATCACGATATCTGCGTCCATGATAGCACGGCCGATATATGCACTCTTGCAGTACTCTCCGTTCGGTACGGGCACTTCGATGTCATCCGTGCCTCGCAGTCCATCGGCTATGATTATCTGACACCCTGTCGTTACTGTGTTGAAGCCGTTTATGTTCGCACAGTCCAGATGCTCAAGGGCATGCTTGCGGCTTCCCGGATAGAGCGTGTTGCAGTCCGTAAGAAAAGGAAGACCTCCGTTTTCCTTAATGACGTCTGCTACCGCTTTCGCATAATTAGGACGGAGGTACGCAAGGTTTCCGAGCTCTCCGAAGTGCATCTTCACGGCAACGAACTTACCGTCCATATCTATGTTCGCAATCCCGGCCTTCCTTATAAGCTTCTGAAGCTTTACCGTAAGGCTTACGCCGAGGACTGTACGGAAATCGGTGAAATAAACTTTAGATTTTTCCATCTTACCGCCTTTCTATGAAATCAGAGCAATACAAGTATCAACTATCCGAAAGCAGCATCCTGTCATTATCAAGCACATGACCTGATCTCGTTCTGAACTTATCAAGAAGATCATCAACCGTCATGTTTTCCCGCTCGCTTCCGGAAATATCGAATATGATATTCCCGCCCTCCATCATGAGCGTACGGTTTCCCTGCGTCAGCGCCGCCTGCATGTTATGCGTGATGACAAGGCAAGTAAGGGAATTCTCCGATACGATCTTTTCCGTGAGCTCGGTGACTTTCGCGCTTGTCGCGGGATCTAGCGCTGCGGTGTGCTCATCGAGAAGCAGAAGTTTCGGCGGGTTTATCGTCGCCATGAGCAGCGTCAGCGCCTGACGCTGTCCGCCTGATAGAAGCCCTACCGGGCTTTCCATCCTGTCTTCAAGTCCCATGTTAAGAAGTGCGACTCTCTCACGCAGTGCTGCCTTTTCTTTTTTTGAAATCCGGGAAAGCCAGCCTCCTGAGCCTGCCGCAAGAGCAAGATTCTCCTCTATGCTCATGTCAGGCGCAGTCCCTTTCTGCGGATCCTGAAAAAGACGTCCTATAGTTCTTGCACGGACATGCTCGGCAACAAAGGTTATATCCTCTCCCGCAAGCTCTATTGATCCCTCATCGACAAGAAATGTCCCCGCAATCGCATTGAACAGCGTTGATTTTCCTGCGCCGTTCGAGCCTATTATCGATATGAAGTCACCATCGTTCACCGTGAGCGAAAGATGCGAAAGAGCAGTTTTTTCGTTCACAGTACCGGGATTGAATGTTTTTGAAATATCGTTTATCTTCAGCATCTTCTCTTCTCCAGTCTTTTAGCAAGCTCAGGCGCCCTGCTCTTTAGGTACGGTCCTGATATAGCGATTATGACGATAACCGAAGATACGAGCTTCAGCATGTAAGCAGGCATATTGAAGCGGAGGGCTATTGTATATACAAGTCTGAAAAGAAACGCTCCGATCACAGTGCCTGCGATCCTTAGTCCCATCCTTCTGCTTCTTATGAAAGTACCTCCTATAAGAAGCGAAGCAAGGGCAATAGTCACCATGCCGGATCCTATATCGATATTGACCGATTTCTGTGACTGTGCGAGAAGACATCCGGAAAGGCCCGTGAACGCGTTCGCCACACACAGACCGACAATGGTCGTCATAGCCGGATTGATCGACGAAGACCTGACCATGTCCGGATTGTTTCCTGTCGCTCTTATCGCAAGACCTATCCTGGTCTTTAGGAATATGTACAGAAATGCCGCAACTGCCGCAACCGCTATAACAGCGATGATCAGCTTATATATTTCAGGCGCACCTTTGCCGAGAAGCGCCTGCATCTTCGTGAATACGGTCTCGACTTTGTTCATGTTGAGAAGCGAGCTTCCACCCATTATGGCGATATTCACCGAATAGAGCGCGGTGTTCATGATTATACCGGCAAGCAGGCTATCAACGCCCATCTTCGTCTGGAGAAATGCAGTTATGAATCCCGACATGACTCCTGCGAGCATGGCCGCTATTATCGACAGATAAGGGTGTCCCGAAATTGCCACCACTGCACCGACGGATGCTCCGAGAGTGAAGCATCCGTCAGTTGAAAGGTCACATACGTTCAGCATTGAATAGCTGAGGAACAGCGCGAGAACTGTCAATGAACCGATAAGCCCGAGTTCAAGCGCCGTCTGGATCAAGGGAAGTACATTCATCATTTATTCAAAGCTCTCCGCAGTTGTGATCTCCTGGATTCTTAAACAGTAAGGCTCAAATATCTTGTTGAGCTCATCATAGTCAAGTCCGAGCTGTTTGCAGATATCTGTGTTTATCGTAGCCGTTCCGTTATCAAACGTCATTACGGGTGTAGTTGCAGGGTCATTACCGTCAACGAGTATTCCCTTTACCATGTTAGCCGTTTCAATTCCGAGGTTAGCATAGTCAACGCCGTAGCCGAGGAAAGCTCCGTTCAGTGCGAATGAATCAGCACCGGTGTAATGAGGGATTCCGGCTTCTGCAAGTATTTCATATATGCTGAGCTCTGCAGTCATTACCGTATTGTCGGTAGGTGTGAACACTGCATCAACTCCGTCTGCAACCATTGCCTGTGCAGCAAGCATTATCTCGTCAACGTTAGTTCCTGTATGCTCAACGATCTCAACGCCCTTGCCTTCAAGATATTCCTTGGCGGCCTTAACAGGTGCTGCGCTCGCATCCTGACCTATGTCATAGAGAAGGCCGATCTTCTTTGCATCCGGATTGTTCGCGAATATGAGATTCATAATAGCGTTCGTGTCGAGGTAATCAGATGTACCTGTGATGTTCGATCCAGGTGCATCATTTGATGCAACAAGACCTGCACCTTCAGGATCAGATACAGCTGCGAAAACTACCGGGATGTTCTTTCCTTCGGTAAGCGTCTGCATTGTCATTGCTACCGGTGTTGCAACACCGATCATAAGGTCAACATCATCTGCGATGAAGTTTGCAACTATCTGGTTGAGCACGTTAGGATCCGCATTGCAGTTATCATATTCGATCTCGAACTTAACGTTGTGCTCTTTGCCTAAAGCTTCAAGCTGGCTTTCGATGTTATCAACTATCTGATTGAGTGAAGCATCATCAACATAGTTGCAGATTCCAACCTTGAAAGTTGTAACTGCGTCAGATGCCGCCGCGTTAACCGCATCGGCAACTGCTTCAGTATCTACTGACTCAACTGCCTCGGCTACTGCGTTAGGATCAACGGAATCCAGTACGTTTGCCGCATCTGCCATAGAGCATCCTGCAAGAAATGCAAGAAACGCTGATGCCATTAATAAAGCTGCTGTTCTCTTCATGATCTTTTTCATAGTCCCATCTCCTTTTCTTAAAAAAAACTTAAGTTATGCGGTGAAGACATGGTTGGGATTTTCCGGTATTTTGAGGATAAAAAAAACCCGTCCCATATCACTTTGTGTGCTGGGACAGGATTCGTATCCTGCGGTGCCACCCGGCTTGATGCTTTCGCATCCACTCAACGCATACCAACATATGCTGACCTTGTTCACGGAGTGTCTTCTCCGTCTCCCATACTCGCCTTACGGCTTTGTGTTCGCCCTCGAAAGTCCATTCAGTGCCGTATTCCCTGCCGCAATTCCACCGCCTGCGGCTCTCTGATAAGGAAGGGACAGTACCTACTACTCTTTCTCATCGGTTTGGTCTCTTTATAACATGCGCGAAAATCATTGTCAAGAAAAAGTTATCTGAAAATTTATGATTTACCGTCCCGTATTATGAAATCTGCCTCATGCTTTGATAAGAACTTTCCGGCGCTCTCTTCATCCCTGACGAATACGGCTTTGAATTTTTCTGTTAGCGCTTCCCGCAATGCCGTAAGCTTATCCGATGGCTCATCGATAACGAGAACTACAGGTTTTGAAAGCTTTGCTTCCTCTTCCTTTCCAAGCTGTTCAGGTGTAAGAAGAAGTCGCTTATCGATGTATTTAAGGAGAACTGCCTCAAGTTCTGAATACATTACAGGCTTAGACAGATAATCGTCAAAACCTTCCTTGATATATGAATCTCTTGCGCCGATTATCGCATCGGCGGTAAGCGCAACAACCGGTGTACCTTTGGCCAGATGCTCTTTCTTGATATTTTCAAGAGTCTGCGTTCCTGACATTCCGGGCATCATCTGATCGAGCAGGATAACATCGAATGAACGCTCCTTCAGTATTTCAAGGCACTCGCGGCCTGAAAGCGCCGTCGTGATCTTTATGCGGGTCTCGCCCATAAGGGATGAAATGACTTCAAGATTCATCTCATTGTCATCCACGATCAGAACTTTTGCGTCTGGTGCGATAAGCGTGCTGCTGAATTTGGCAGTGCTGCGCCTCGATTCTTCAAGCCTCTTCGTGTAATCGCCTATCGGAGTATCATCGACAGTTTCCTGTACCATCGTCGCCTCAAAAACAGAGCCTTTCCCGTACTCGCTCTTGACCTGTATAGTCCCGCCCATCATCTCGGCGAGCTGTTTGGTGATGTTGAGTCCGAGACCTGTGCCTTCTATATTCCTGTTCTTCGTTTCGTCAAGCCTCTGGAATGACGAGAAGAGCTTGCCGAGATCCTCCTCGCGTATACCTATTCCTGTATCTTCAACTCTCACCGAAAGCATGCTCTGCGATCTGTCATAGCTGATACCGATCTTCACGCCGCCGCTTTCCGTGTATTTGATCGCATTGTTCGTGATGTTCAATATGACCTGCCTGATCCTGATCTCATCACCCCGGAGCGTCGAAGGTATATCCGGATCAACAGCAAGGTCATATGACAGCCCTTTTTCTTTTGCCTTGTTCATCGTCATGTTGACGATATCATTGAGGACTGACGCAAACTCGTAGTCGACTTCTATGAGCTCCATCTTTCCTGATTCTATCTTGCTGAGATCAAGTATGTCGTTGATTATCGAAAGCAGAGTCCTGCCGGCGCTCTGTATGTCTGTTGCGTATTTGGAAATCCTGTTGTCCTTTGACTCACGGAGTATCATCTCATCCATTCCGATTATCGCATTCATCGGGGTCCTGATCTCGTGGGACATATTGGCAAGGAAATTGCTCTTGGCCCTGTTCGCCTGATCGGCGGCTTCTTTTTCGAGCATGAGGGCTTTCGTCTCGAATTCCTTCCTCTGCTCTTCCATCTTCATCTCTTCCATGCGTTTAGTATAGTTCTTCTCGTTATTATATCCCGCATAGTAGAACAGAGCGATCATGGCGAAAACAAGCGTGCATATAAGAACGTTGACGATGAGCTGGCTCCAGACTTCCGAGAATAGTTCCCTGTTGCTTATGACCATGACAAGATACCAGCTGTCAACTACTCTGTTGACGAATACAGTGTTCTTCTCACCCCCGTATGTGTATGAAAAGCTCCCGGAATCCGCTTCCTTTATCGCTTTCAGAAAATCCTTACCGCCTTCGGAATCGCACAGATTCATGCCCTTCATGCCGGCATCCTTGTGCGCGATGAAAAGTCCCGAATCGTCAATAAGGAATCCGTAACCCCTGTCCTTCAGCGTAAGCTCGTTCATCATCTCCTGAAGACGGTTCAGCTGTACGTCGAGAGAGATTATGTTCTGCCTGTCCGGCAGCATTCTGCACACAGAGATGATCATGTTACCTGTCTGCGCATCGACATAAGGCGGGACAAGTGCGACCTCGCCGTCGCTCTGTTCTGCAATTATGTACCAGTCACGTGTTTTCGGATCATAATCTTCGGGCGGTTCCCATTTCAGACCGTCCATGTATTTGCTCATTATATATCCGTAAATTCCGGCGAAGTTCTCATCGAACTGTTCTGATACGTTATTCGTCTCTTCAACAAGGAATTCATTTATTCTTGCGGGAGTGCTTCCGCTTATGATCATGTGATGCACTGAGTCGGCGGTTATATGAAGAACGTTTTCCGCAGTGTTCAGATGGTTTTCGATGAGCGAAGAGACGTTCAACATCTTATCGCTTATTACTTCCCTGGCATTTGAAACAGCCACGCTGTAAATAAGCCTTGAAGTATACATGACCATGACGGCAACGAACACGAAAATAAGCATGAGCGGAATGATCATGCTGTTCTTTTTTCTGCCTTTTTTCGTAAGAGCGTCGAGCTTTCCCTTGCTGTCCGTTTCACTCATTTTCCGTCATATCCTCCGTCATCCGCATCTTCCTTCGGATTGTTTTTATCATTCATCGTCTGCACGAATAGATCCTTTTTAACTAGTACATAGTCGGCATTGTGGATCTTCAGGAATTTTCCGGCTTTTTCCATGTCCGTTACAAATGTCCCCTTTATCATGCTGCCGGTCTTTTCTTTGATCTCCTTCAGCGCCTCGGTATCAGGATCTATCACGACCATCGATTTTTGCGGCTCGGCTTCTGATTTTCTTTTGTCCTCTGCAGCACTTATCCTGTCTATGTCTTCCTTCGAGAGTATAAAGTTCTTCGGGAGATGGTTTTTGAGCGCCGACTCTAAATCCTCCGCTTTAACAGGCTTTGAAACATAATCATCAAACCCGTTATTAAGATAGTATTCCCTTGCCCCTGCGACTGCATCCGCAGTGAGCGCTATGACAGAGACTCCTCGCATATCGTATCTTGAATGCATCTCTTTTAGCGTTGTGATTCCGTCCATGCCCGGCATCATCTGATCAAGGAAGATGATGTCATAACGCCTGCGCTCCATCTTCTCGATGCCTTCAGGTCCGGAAAGAGCCACATCAACCTTTATCCTCGTTCTCTCCATCAGACCTGATATCACTTCAAGATTCATCTCATTATCATCTACTATGAGTGCAGACGCTCCGGGCGCTATGATGGTAGCTTTCTCAGTGCTGTCCTTGCTCTGTATCGTGCGTATCCTTTCTGCGAAATCGCCTATCGGAACCGGATCGACAACTTCCATCGGAATATAGGCAGTAAACACCGAGCCTTCTTTGTATCTGCTTTCAACATCTATACGTCCGCCCATGAGCTTCGCATAGTTATTCGCGATGCTCAGTCCGAGACCGGTTCCCTCGATATTCCTGTTCTTCGTCTCCTCAAGCCTGTCAAACGGCTGGAAAAGCTTCGCAAGGTCCTCTTCCTTTATTCCTATGCCTGTATCGATAACTGTAACAATTATTGTGATCTTATCGCCTTTTTTCAGATCATCCGGGGCTATCCCTTCCGTGCTCATATCAAGATTCACTCTGACTGATCCTGCATCAGTGTACTTGACTGCATTGTTCACGATATTGAGCATTATCTGTCTTGCCCTCAGCTCATCACCGAAAAACCGGATCGGAATGTTCTCGTCAGCATCAAAAATGAACTCAAGCCCCTTGTCATCAGCCCTGCGCTTTACGATGTTTATCAGATCGTTGATCACCGAGCATATCTCGAATTCCGAAGGTATGAGTTCCATCTTTCCGGACTCAATCTTGCTTAAGTCAAGAATATCGTTGATTATAGAAAGAAGCATGTTTCCGGCTGATTTGATATCAGAAGCGTATCTCGTGATCTTCTCATTGTTCTTTGCTTCACGCAGTATCATCTCATCCATTCCGAGTATCGCGTTCATGGGCGTTCTTATCTCATGCGACATGTTCGCGAGGAAGTTCGTCTTCGTCTCGCTGGCCCTTACCGCAACGGCGGCTTCCTTCTGAGCTTCCCTGACGGCATACAGCTGATGCACTATCGCGAGAGTTATCGTGAAGAAAAGACCTGCGATCAGGCATGAGCCGTCTTTTCTTCCCTTTATCGTAAAAATGAATACGATCTCTAAAATACAGGAAATAACAAATCCGGAAACACCGATGAAACTCGTGAAATAAAGCCTGTGATACCCTTTGGTAAAATCGATGATCATCGTTGCAATGATGGCGCCTATAACAACAACCTCGGCGGCAGACATCAGCGGAAGCAGTGTAAGGAAACTGGCTATGCCGGCAAAATGCAGAAGAAATGCACAGATCGAGACAACCTCGAAAAACATCAGTACAAACGCATAGCCTGTCCTATATCTTTTTTCCTGAAGCTGGTCCATATAGCATACGAACGGATAAGGGATCAGCATCATCATTATGTATGACATCGTTCCGTCGATGAAATAGTTTCGGAACACAAGCTGATAAAGCTCTGAATCAAAGATCAGCCAGATGGCTACAAACAGAACACCGATGCCCATTGATGTGATCGGCGAGACAATCTTCTTATAAAACCGCAGAAGCAGTCCGATGCCGATAGCCATCAGCGCTATCAGAAGAAGTGCTACAGCAAGTATGAAATTGACTATGTTCAGTCTTATTATGCGTTCAACGAGTCCGAGACTTGTACCGATATAGACCGAATCCATTTCAGCTGGATCGTAAGAGCTCGCATCACTTATGACCCGCAGCGTTTTTTGCGCGTCATCCGGGAAGAGCTTTACGAACATATGAAAATTCTTGACTGCTCCGCCGCTTATCGTATCATTTCCGTTTTCAAAACTCTGCCGTAGCATCCCGTCGATATATATATCCGTATGCTTGCTCGCGGCATAGTATATCCATGTATCTCCGCCTATATCACCAGGCAGTACGGTCTCGCATTCGTATACATCTCCCGCCTTTGCAAGCCGCGCAAGTTCCTCACAGCTGTATGTAATCTGCTCGGCAGTCTTTGCATGAGACAGACCATAAAGAAAAAAAGAAACCGCAAAAACGAGAATTCCGAGAAAAACCGCGATGATAATGACCATCAGCAGTTTTATCGCAGAATTATCAGATTTTGCAGTGTTCTCGTTAGACGGTTTCATAGAATTGCTGTTCATCTCATCCCTCAATGGACGGAATGATCTCGTTTATGATCTCAGCAGCCCGGTCATACATAAAATTCTCGATGAAGTCTGCGGCTTCCCTGAGTTTTTCCTTCTGCGTGATCCGGAACGGATATCCCTTAAGCCTGTTTACAAGCTCGAGTGACAGCTCATCATCAAAATCATCAAGTGCCGATAAAAGCTCATCAACGGTCTTCTTTGCCTCATCCCCTGAGAGCTCACCCGGAACAAAAACCGATTCTGCCTCGCCGATCGGCCTTATTATATCGATCACTTCGCCATAGGCAGTAAGCGCCCCCTCAGTCTTCTCGCTGATGAGTGCCGTATCATTGTTTTTCGCGGCAAGCTCGAGCTCCTCGAAAAGATCTGCAAGAGCTTTCGCTCCGATCATTTTCGAATTGCTCTTGAGTGAATGAACCTTTATGGCGTATCCTTCAGTATCGCCTGCAAAAAGCATATCCCTTACGGCATTCACATTCTGTTCGTATCCCTTGAAATACCTCTGGAGCGCAGATATGTATTTTTCCTTTCCGCCGGTATACCCTATACCGTCAGATGTCGATAAACCTTTATCATCAAGATAGGCGATGTCCATGATTTTCTCCTATGAATGTACTGCTGATCGCTATCCGAGCACATCTATGATCTTCGCTACTATTTCAGACTTCTTAGTCGGCTTGAGCACATATCCGGCAGGCTTGAGCTCCTTGATCGTTTTCATGACAACCTTTTTATCCGAAACTCCTGTAAGGAACACGACAGGAATGTCCCTGAATTCCGGATATGCCTTCAGGGAGACAAGAACGCCCGGGCCGTCCATTTCCGGCATCATATAGTCGAGCAGAATAAGGTCGACTTTGAATTTCTGAAGAAACTTTATGACACTCTTCCCGCCGTTCAGCAGGGAAACCTCATAGAATTCGCGCAGATGTTCTTTTATAGCCATAAGCTGCTCAGGATCGTCGTCAACAACGAGTATATGCTTCCTTTCGAATTCGCGCTGCACATTTGTGTTAATGTACTCTTCGATCGAACCGTCACCGAAATCCGATTCATCGATCGCATCCTCGAATTCCTCCAGTTTTCTGTACAGAGCGGAAAGCGAAACAGGCCTTGACAGGAAGAACATTCTCTCAAGCCTCGTATTTGCAATGAACAAACTCTTATCATCTTCATTTGCCACAACGATGATCTCGACATTCCCCGTTCTTGTGCATTCCGTCAGAATATCGAAAATCTTGATCGATTCCTTGGTCTCATTGCCGAGGCAGATCATAACGACATGAGGCATCTCCTCCATCATCATCTCAAAAAGAGCGTTCTTTGAGCTCGGTGCTTTTATGAGTCTGTAGTCCCTGTCAGTGAAAAGATGATCATACACATCAGAAGCTATCTTTCTGTTTTTCCCCGTTATCAAAACGCGAAGTTTCATATTCATATTCCTCTCATTTATTCAAGAGACGTAAATCCGATCCGCTGTATAACATCAGAATCATTTGTGCGCATTGGCTGCGGCCAGGCCTATGTCAGGTGCCGCTTTGAGTTCCTCAAGATCCCTGTTGAGCTTTTCAAGCTCTATTTTGTAGGAAATAAAATTTGCAAGCCAGATAGCAACGTAGATCGCCGTCATTATTATGAACATGATAAACGGTTCGCCAAGATGAGAAATCGAAAACCATCTCATTGAAAAACCGAGAACATAATAAAAGACCATCGTACACAGATAATGAATGAGCGTACATTTTACAAGACCCCAGCTTTCGATCTCGTATACCGTCGAACCTCCGAACGCTATGATACCGTATATCCCCGAAGCGAACGCCTGTATCGTGAATGCGGTGAGCGGGTTGCCGCAAGAGGCAATAAGTGCATCCGAGCAAAGATGAAGTGTACCGTCGGCAGTCGAGAGCGTAGCCGAAAATGCACAGATCAGCACACCGGTTATAACTCCGATCCCGAAGCCTATTGATGACATTATTACTACCCTGTGAATGAATTTCATTTCCTACCCCTTCTTTATCACACAATTTGCCATCATTTCTGAAGTTTCTGTTTAATAGCCTTCACGCAGCTTCTCGAGGCCCATGATTTCGTCCCGTCCTCGAACTCAACACCGATCGTTCCGGCAATGTTTATGTCGAATCTCTTGACCTTATATATGTTAATGATCTCCGACTGAGATATTCTTATGAATCTTGAAGGGTTCAGGTCATCTTCTATCCCTGTAAGAGTCTTTCTTACCGTATAAATGCCTTCGGCGGTCTGAAGCTGAACCTTCCTTCCCTCGGTGAACACCCTTACGATATCCCTCTGGGAAATGAATTCAATGCCTTCATCGCCTGTCGCCGGAATGATCGGAAAATCATTTTCCGTGACATTCTCAATTGCATATACGATATTCTCGACCTGCTTGGTCTTTTCTTTTGTCAGGATCGTGACTTTGGGCTCATCGAAGTTTTCGTCTATCACGACCTCAATATCGACCATGTTGTTCATCGGCGGTACTCTTTCGCTTTTTTCTTTTGAACGTAAAAATACATTTTTACATTATATGAAAAACACTCAGGGCTTGCGGCTTTTTGTATATTCTGTCGTTTTTGATGTCTATTCGGTAAATGAGAGTCAACCTCTCACCATTCTCAGCCGACAAGAACAGTGCCGTCCTCCTTGACGGTGATGGTCATTCCGGTCTTTACATATGACAGAAAATCATCACCGAGACTGTCGATCGTAGGCATCTTCGCATCTGTCCATATGTCGGACAGAAGAACTCCGGCGGCGCCTATCGAATCGATCGGCTTCGAAAAAAGCATACAGGCAGGCTGCCTGCCGTAATCACTCGCCGTATAAAGTATCATTCCTCCGGTCGTGGAGCCTATCGTCTGCGGAAGGCAGAGCGCCGCACCTGCCATAGGTTTCTTATAAATGTCCGGATTATTCTGATCGCTGCATGTAGCCTTCTTATCCCCCGTCAGGAAACTGGTCTGGTAGCTTGCAAGCGTATTGAATCCTTCATGTGACACAAGTGCCGTTGCCGTGCACGTTCCTTTTACAATCACTCTTCCTCTGAATTCTTTCATCACTTACCTCCCGTTATCATCGCAAGAACAGTTTCATCTTCATAGAACCTGCATGACGTGTATGTCCGAAGCTTATTCGAGTTCGTTATTATAGGTGTGCTGTGAACAAGGGGATTGTCACAGTACATGAGCGGACATATATAGCTTATGACAAGTCCCGCTGCCTCTGCTGCCTTGAGTTCTTCGCTTCCCTTTAAGCTCTTTATTACCCCCGGTGCACTTGTGAGCACGGTAGGTATGACAGGCTTTGTACGGCCAGAAGCCTTAAGGCCGTCACATATCTTATTGATCCAGTCCGTAAGCTCGGCTTTTGAAAGGTGTGGACAGCCTATGAAGCACATCTTCGGCTTCGCATCGGGATTTTTCCAGATGACCGGATAGCTGTCTACGACGCGCTTAAGTTCCGCGTCATCTATTACATATGTCTTCGCATCATCATTTATGAGGCTTTCGCCGAGCTCTTTCGCTTCAGGCGTGAGCTTATCTATATGATAAAGCCCGACCGCACCGTTAGATGCCGTAGCTGCTCCGAAGTTCTTAAGGTATGCACAGACCTCAGGCGTAAGCTCTTCTCCGAGATATTCTGAAAGTCCGAATACGTAAGGTACATCCTCCATTACTTTCATGCCGATTGCCGACCCGAGCACCTGAGCGGAAGGAAGTTTCGAAGTCTTAAGTTCGATCTTCCATGTCGCACGCCTTCCCTCATCGGTAAGAAGCCCGAATTTCGGAACATACCCGAGAATGGAGCCGAAAAGTTCGATGATCCCGGAATTTCTGTTGCATCTCGCACCCAAAACCGAATTGGCATATACTACCGCGGATGATTCCGCCCAGCTGAGCACGTCGCCTTTCTTCGGTCTGTTTCCCTGCTCATCAAAATAGCATGCACATGAAAAACCGTCCTCTGAAAGAAGCCCGAGCTTCTTAAGCTGCTGCTCGTACTCATCCTGCATGGAATACATGAACTTCTTGAATACGAGGTCCTTTATAGGACCTGAAGGTACATTCGCATCAAGCGGTCTCGGGTCCATCGTGAACTTCTGCTTCGATGCGACTCCTGAATCGATAAGCTCATCCATAAGTTTATATACAGGATGAATAACCTTCAGCCCGAAGCTCGTTACAAGATGTCCGTACTCGCCGGTCACCTCGGTCATCTCCTCGGCGCCGAAGAGTTCGCCGTACCTTACGAGAGTCTGCATGACCTTCGCATAGGTTTCTCCTTTTTTTCCGTCATAAATTTCCTGCTGTTCTTCTGTAAGTCTCATATATGCCTCCGATCATCTGATTTATATCTTCATTGCCGCCTCATAAGCGCTCCATATAACGCTTCTCAAGTTACCTGTTTTATTGCAGTCTCCGACGAGATATACGTTCTTTCCGGCAGGAGCGAGCGGTGCCGGTACATAACCTACCGAACTGATGACTGAATCGCATTCGATCGTTATGTCCCCGTTCTTCGTACCGCACACTATCTCACCTTCACGCACTTCCTTGAGTGCTGTTTCTAAATACACGGGTGTCTTATGAAGCTCGAACCACTCGCGCAGATATGAACTGTTAGCAAGGCATACGCCGGTCTGCGGAACAAGGTCATCCTTCATCTCGACTATGATAGGGTGCTTACCGGCAAGCGCCAGCTCATAGGCTATCTCACACCCGGTAAGGCCTCCTCCGATCACTGCGACCTTATCACCCACCTCGCAGCCGTTAAGGTATTCACACGCTTCAATGGTCCTGTCGAACCCCGGCACTTTGTCGAACCGCCGTGGAACTGCGCCCGTTGCGATTATGACGGCGTCATATCTCATCTCGTCCATCGACCTTATCGTAGTATTGAGATGAACATCGATCTCAAGCTTTTTCATTTCCCTTCTGTACCATTCGAGAAGGTCGCGCAGCCTGCCCTTGTAGCTTTCTGCGCTCGCAGCGATGAACGTTCCTCCGAGCCTGTCGGTTTTCTCGAAGAGCACAGGTATGTGACCTCGCAGTTTCAGCACTCTTGCCGCTTCCATTCCGCCTATGCCGCCGCCGATGATCCCGACCTTCTTCGGCTTTACTGCCTTCTTGATATAATGACGTCTCCACTGCATCGTCTCAGCATTTACCGCGCATCTGGCAAGCCCTAAGCTGTCAGAGAGCTCCTGATCGTTCGGCACACCCTTGTAATGACACATGTTGAAACAGCCATTGTGACAGAGTATGCATGGCCTTATGTCGTCCTCTCGGTCCTCAATAAGCTTCGTTACCCATTCCTGGTCTGCAAGGAAATTACGGGCGAAACCCGCACCGTCTATCCTGCCGTCTCTGATCGATTCCGCAGCCGCCTCAGGTGTCATGCGTCCTGCGCAGACTACCGGAATATCCACGAACTTCCTTATATGCTCTACGTCCTCAAGATTGCAGTTCTCAGGCATGTAGATAGGCGGATGAGCCCAGTACCATGCATCATACGTCCCGTTATCGCAGTTGAGCATGTCATATCCGGCATCCTGAAGGTATTTTGCTGCCTTCTCGGACTCTTCCATATCCCTTCCTGCCTCGATAAAGTCTTCACCCGGAAGCGCACCCTTCCTGAAATCCTTCGTCTTTGAAACTACGCTGTAGCGGAGCGATACCGGAAAATCATTTCCGCACTCCTTCTTTATCGCCTTTACGATGTCTACGGCGAAGCGGTACCTGTTCTCGAACGAGCCGCCGTATTTATCCGTCCTCTTATTGACATAAGGAAGCGTGAACTGATCGAGGAGGTATCCCTCGTGAACGGCATGGATCTCGACACCGTCAACACCTGCCTCTTTGCACAGTTTTGCGCATTCTGCGAAAGCATCAACGAATTCTTTTATCTCTTCAACTGTAAGTGCCCTTGACGGTATTTTGTCTGACCATCTGTTAGGCGATGGAGACGCGGATGCAGTTATCTTGTCAAGGTCCATAACGGGCTTTGAAAGAACGCGGAGCACCGGATTCGTATAAAGCGTTTCCATCATTTTCGAAACAGTGAAGGATCTTCCGAAGCCGGCAGTCAGCTGTATGAAAAGCTTCGCACCAGTCTTATGAAACTTTGGCATCCACTCGGCAAGGTCGCGGTACATCTTCTTGTTCTTGTGAAGCCACTGTCCGAACATAGGATTGTACACCGGCTGGCATCCCGGGAGAACAAGTCCGCAGTTGTTCTTCGCAACTTCCATGATGAATCTCGCGCCGTCCTTATCGAAATGGTTTTTCTCCATCCATCCGAAAAGGTCGGTCCCGCCCATCGATGTGAGCACGAATCTGTTCTTGATCTCGCAGTTTCCGATCTTCCATGGTGTAAGTAATGGTTCAAGTTCTTTTTTCATCATCTTCCTCCCTGTGATTTTGTTTCGGTTTTCCTCTGTTCATATGAGCCGCGATCCGATTCATGAAACATGGAAAACCCCGCAGTCTCCATGCTTTTCAATATATTTCTTCATAGCGGCCTCTCCGGTTACGCAGACGCATTTATATATGCCTTCAAGGCGCTCCTTTTCTTCCCTGACACGGGAAGGATCATCACCCCAGATAAGAAGCACGGGAAGCTGCTCTTTCTGATCAGTTCCGTCCGTCTGCTTCTCCTCCGGAATATATGTCTTCAGAAGCTGCTCGAGCGCATCATATTTGACAGGCTTGCTGAGATAATCTGAAAATCCCATCGCCATATAATTTTCCTTTGCTCCGACTATGGCATCTGCGGTAAGCGCCACTACCGGTGTTCCTTTCAGAAGTTCAAGCCTAAGAAGCTCTTTCAGCGTCTCCTCGCCGTTCATCTCCGGCATCATCTGATCAAGAAGTATGCAGTCATATACATTCTCTGAGGCTTTTGATATGCATTCCCTGCCTGAAGATGCAAAATCCAGTTTTATCTCCGTGTCTCGCAGAAGACCTTCAAGTACTTCTAGGTTCATCTCGTTATCATCAACTATCAGCAACCTTGCATCCGGAGCGTATAATGTCGTCTCATCCGTTCCGATCATTTTCAAGTATTTCTTCACGGCCTGCGAAAAATCACCGACTGGTGTATTGTCAACGATCTCCTGAGGTATCATGACAGCGAAAAGGGAGCCTTTCCCGTACTCGCTCTCAAACTCGATATGGCCTCCCATCATATCCGCAAGACGGTATGTGATATGAAGTCCCAGACCTGTTCCCTCTATATTGCGGTTCTTCTTTTCGTCCAGCCTCTGGAAGCTTTTGAAAAGCTTGTCCTTATCTTCATCACGTATTCCTATCCCGGTGTCTTTTACTGAGACGGACAGCGTGCAATACCCGGCATCGGCCGGCATTACATTAACATTTACATCAACGCTTCCTTCAGCTGTGTATTTAATTGCATTGTTTATGATGTTGAGCATGACCTGACGTATACGTATCTCATCGCCCCGCAGCCTGCACGGAATGTCGGGCGAAACATTGAAATTGTACGAAAGGTTCTTGTTAAGTGCTCTCGGCCTTGTTATGTTCATCACATCATTCAGGACAGATGCGATGCCGTATTCTGTCGGAATGATCTCAAAGCTGCCCGATTCGATCTTGCTTAAGTCGAGTATGTCATTGATGAGTGAAAGCAGAGTATTGCCCGCACTTTTTATGTTGAACGCATACTTCCGTATCCGGCTGTCCTTCGCATCTCTTATGATCATCTCATCCATTCCGAGTATTCCGTTGAGCGGAGTTCTGATCTCATGTGACATGTTAGCGAGGAAATCATCTTTTGCCTTGCTCGCATGAACCGCCTCATTTGCATCCAGTCTGAAACCTATGAGCTGCTTTATCGTATGGATTATTGCGAAGATGAGAAAAGCGAAAAGACCGAGCGCCATGAACAGTCCGGAGAAAACACCGTTATGTGCAAACTGGTACATGAATATCTGAACAATCGCAGCAGCTGCCAGGAATCCGAAAGCCAGCGCGATGTATCTGTAAGAATAAACAAGATGTTTTCTTATATCGATGATTATCGTGGCTGCGATCGCAGCAATGCTTATGGCGGCGCATCCGGCTGCTATCGGAAAGCTTTCAACCAGTGTCATTTTCCCTGAGATGAAATAAGATATGCAGACTGCAAAACCTGCGATCTCCAGAACGGCCGAAGCAGTTGTGACCTTGCTGTATCTCCCGTTCTGCATCGAATCTATGAAAACGAGAAACGGAAGCGGCATGATCATGACCATCAGGAAAGGCATATCCGACATTATTGAAATATTTCTTGTATACAGCTGCCGAAAGATCGAGTTCGAGAGCACCCAGACCGCCCCTATGATAACTCCGAGCGACAGATGCTGCATCTCAAGATACTGCCTGTGTATGATGCGGTATACAACAGATGCGATAAAGCTGATGAGTCCGAGAATGAGAATTGCGAGTCCGACGAACAGTTCTGCGCCGTAATCCCTGAAAAGAAACGCAAGTATCCCGAGCCTTGTTCCATAATAAACCTCATAGAGCATTCCGGAATTATAACAGTATTCAACGCGGAGCACTTTCCCCGCATCTTCAGGATAGAGAGACGCCATGACAAAGCATTCGGCGGACCTGTCTCCGAGAAGCGGATAATCATCAACAGAATACTCTTCCCTGAGCTCTCCGTCGACATATATCTTCATATCCATGCCCCGGAACCACAGGGCGGACACATCTTTACCGAGATCGTCCGGAAGCTTAGTTTCTACAACAGTATCTCCCTGTGTCCTGCCCGGTATCTCTATCGGCACACGCTCACCGTCAGGTTTTACCTCATACCAGTTATCACAGGGGAGCATCTTACATATGTATCCTCCTTGCGGAACATTCGCAGGAAAAAAAATCTCTCCGAATACAATGTATCCGAAAACACTGAGGACTATTACAGTTAAGGCGATCTTAACATACTTCATGTTCCGCCCTCTTTCGGAATAAATTCAAGTATCTCACTGTCGTCTTCTTCCATTTCGCATTCAGGCAGTACCAAGCGTATTGCCCGGCACACTTTTTCGTACATCTTCATCATGGGATCATGTTCCCGCGCGATCTTATCTTTATCTCCTGCCTTAGCCGCAGCTTCAAGTTCAGCCGCCTGCAATGAAAGCGTCATGGCTCCTATAAGCTTGGATGTGCTCTTTACTGAATGAGCATGTATCATATAATCATTCCAGTTGCTATCGGCTAAAGACCGTTTCAGGCATTCTGATTTTTCCGCAAATGCACGGGCATAATCCACAAGCACAGACCGATAAAGCTCCTCATCATTCTCGGAGTACCTCATGCCTGTACGCGGTTCTATTCCCGCATCAGAAAGTGCATCGAAGCCTTCCCATTCAGACACGGGGCCGCCTTCCTTTGAAGCTGTGCGTTCGGTCTTCTCTTCCGGAAGAAATCTTATGATCATTTTTTCAAGGCCGTAGCTGTTGACAGGTTTTGTCAGGTATTCAGAAAACCCCTCTGAAATATACCTTTCCCTTGCTCCTGCGACTGCATCGGCTGTGAGGCATATTACAGGGGATTTTCTGCTCTTGCCGTCCGGCGTGCTTCGGATCCGATCAAGTGCTTCAGTACCGTCCATTTCCGGCATACGCTGATCCATCAGTATGACATCGTATTCCGTCTCTTTTGCCATGGCAACGGCTTCTGCGCCGCTCATGGCAGTATCTATCTGCATCAGAGTGTTCTTCAGAAGGCTGACGACCACAGTCAGATTGACTTTAGTGTCATCAACTGCAAGTATGCGTGCAGACGGTGCGCGGAAAGACTCACGGCTTCCGGTGGACTGTTCAGCTTCCTTATCTGTTCCGGAACTGTAATCTCCCATAGGCGCATCATTAACGATCTTCTGCGGGATCGTAACAGTGAATACAGAGCCCTTTCCGTATTCGCTGTCGACAGATATGCCGCCGCCCATATCGCTAAGAAGCCGCTTCGTTATGACAAGCCCGAGTCCCGTACCCTCAACTGTGCTGTTTTTTTCCAGCTCGAGGCGCCCGAATCTTGTGAAAAGCTTCTCTATATCTTCATCCTTTATCCCTATGCCGGAGTCCTCTACACGGGCCGTCAGAAGAATTGATCCGTCATCATGCCTTTCGCCCCGAAGAGTCATCCTGACGAAGCCTTGTTCCGTGTATTTTACGGCATTGCTGAGAATATTCGTGAGTATCTGACGGATGCGTATCTCATCGCCGCACAGCCCGTCAGGAAGCGTTCTGTCCGCGTCGATGATAAACTCAAGTCCTTTGTCCCTAGCACGGAACATGATCATGTTGAAAACTTCGTTAAGCATCGAACTTAAGCGGTAAGGTGCTTCAACAAGCTCCATCCTGCCGGATTCAATTTTGGAAAAATCAAGTATGTCGTTGACAAGCGAAAGAAGACTGTGGCCTGCATTATCCACATCAACCGAATAGGAAATGATGTCCTTCAGCGATTTTCGCATAGAGTCCGTATCACAGCCGAGCGAATCCTGGGTCTTTCGCCCTTCGCGGAGTATCATCTCATTCATTCCGAGCATTGCGTTGATCGGAGTTCTGATCTCATGGGACATGTTTGCGAGAAAATCACTTTTCGCCATATTGGCGCTCTCTGCGCGGACTTTCTCCTCGAGAAGCTGTCCCTGCATTTTAACGAAAGGCCTGACAGTGCTTATGGAAAGCAGTGCGGCAACAAGAAGCGACAGAAGAAGTATAACTGCATAGCTCAGCACCGTGGACCGCATCTGAGATGTAAGCTGCGAATCAAACCAGTCGGCAGAAAAGTCCACGGCAATGATCCCGGCAACGTTCCCTTTTGAATCAAAGACGGGACTGTATGCACTGTAGAACTCGCCCCATGCATCCGAATATGGAACCTCGTCAACGGAAGCCTGGCCGCTCGCTGCTTTTGCAAGCGCATCCGTATATTTTACGGCATCGCCGTATCCGCCGGGGTTTACCGGGTCCGTATCTATCGTGAATATGAACTGACCGTCCTGCTCTTCTTTTATGCTGTAGACGTATTCAAGCTCAACATTGTCACGGAAAACCGCAAGAGTTTTATACAGGTCGCTGTATATATCACCACCTATATCTGTTTCTTTAAGAGATGCAAGCTCATCACCATTGACCGAACCCGAGGCGCAGTTCGCGATATCCAGCATACGCTGCTGGATCGCCTTCCTTATCCCGACCCTTGCCATGTATACCGATACGCTGCAGAACATGACGCTCGTGATGAGCAGGATAATTTCCACCATTATTATGATTTTCGTCGAAAGACTGCTTTTGCTTCCTGAGTCTTTTCCAAAAAGCATCAGTTTATCTCCTCCGGATCGAACTGCTCAAATATCGGAACAAGTCCGGCCTCTTTTGCCTTACGGTAATCATTGATATTATCCACTGTCCATACCGCAGCGCTGATCCCGCGCTTTATTGCCGAACGTGCCGCAAAAACATCTATGTCATCATACCGGTAAGCTACAAAATCCGGCTTTATCTTCACATTGAACATCATATTCGTAAGTATGACGGCCTGATAAAACGGAAGGCCCTCTCTTCTTTTAAGGAAATTCTGAGCGAGCTGCCCCACAGCGATGTCAGGGGCTTTCTTACGCACTTCGATGAGCACGCGCGGATCGAAACTCTCTATGACGTATTCACCGGTATAGTTCTTCATCCTTTCACAGACAGCGTCCGCAAGAGCGACGTGATTTCCGTGCGATGCCTTGAGTTCGATAAGGAGCGGAAGCTGCGTATGCTCAAAAAGGTCAAGCACGTCATTGAATGACGGGATCCTCTCATCAGTACCTTCAAGGCGGTACCTTTTCAGGCTTTCGAGCGTCTCATCCTCTATGCGTCCCTTGAATCCGGTCTGTCTTTCAAGGTCGTCATCATGGAATACGGAAAGTCCCCCATCAGAAAGAAGATGCACATCGAACTCCACCGGGAAACCGTGCTCTATCGCCCGTTCAAATGCCGGAATGGAGTTTTCCGGAATGGACGGTTTGCTATGGAATCCTCTGTGAGCATAATGATGTGCAAGCTTACTCATTATTTCTCCTAAAAGCGGTTACATGTCCTCAAAGGCATCGAGTCCTTTCCTCGCCTCTGCCGCGCAGTCACCGTGCTTAACTTTGATCATTGTGAAAAAGCTTGCGGCAGTGAACAGTGTTGCGTAAGGGAAAAGAATCCTGTAGTCAACGTTTCGCATCAGAAATCCTGCAAGTATAGGAGTAGCAACCTGAGCGGCCATTGATGCGGTATAATAATATCCCGTAAATTTACCGATATCAGAACCTTTGCACATTTCGACTACCATCGGAAGCGAATTGACATTTATTGCAGCCCAGGCAAAACCGGTAAGCGCAAAGACAATGAACATCGGCGCATTGATCCTGTCAGTGAATGCAGTAAGGAAAAATCCTGCAAGAAAGCATAATGCAAGTATTATAATGCCTGTCATGATCGTGCGTTTTCTGCCTATCTTCGATGCCAGGCTTCCTATCGGAATGTAGGATACTATAGCTCCGCCTGATGCTATGAGCAGACACGTCGAAGCTCCTCCGAGTCCCTGTCCCATAACCTGGTCGACATATGTGGTGAACCATGTTGTGATCCCGTTGTAGCCTATGAACCATAATGCAATGGATGCAAGAAGAAATGCGAGGCTCTTCTTTACTTCGCGCGGGAGAACTTCGTTTCCCGACATGTCGTGTTCGGAAAGATTCCATTCGGGATGCTTAAGCTCAAGCTCCTGATTTTTCCGGACAAGCTCTTTCTCGCGGACTGAAGCAAAAAGAATTATGACAGATAAAGTCATTATTCCGGACACAACGAGAAAAAGCGGCTGATAATCCACATGCGCGACCCCTGCCGTCTTAGAATTGGGATAAAGAAGTGCGGCTGCAATCAGATATATTATTCCGCCGAGCGCACCCATGAGGTTGATAATGGCATTCGCCTTCGATCGGAGCGGTTTCGGAGTCACATCAGGCATCAGCGCAACGGCCGGCGATCTGTAGACTCCCATTGATATAAGAAGAAGGCCGAGCAGAACAACAAAAACAATCAGCTTAGCGATCGATGGCTCGGCATAGTATCCGTTATCAAGGAACGGAAGTATATTCAGGATGATAACCGCAAAAAACGTTCCTGCAAGTATGTACGGGGTTCTTTTCCCGAGACGCGTATCCGTCCTGTCCGACAGCGCGCCGAACATCGGAAGCAGAAAAAGCGCCAGAACATTGTCGGCTGCCATAACGGCACCTGATATCGTTTCATTTATGTGGAATGTCTTAGTAAGAATGAGCGGAACAACGCTGTCATACATCTGCCAGAAGGCACAGATGGAAAGGAAAGCCAGGCCGACAAGCACAGTACGTTTATTATCAAGTTTCATGCGTAACATACCCCGTAAGTTTTTCTATGCTAAATAGCAATAATAACGGGCTGCGCGTGAACGTAGCCCGTATATTGATTTTCATATTTATCCTATACTTTTTATGACTTACTGTCAATCAGACAGGAGTCATCCTATCTCGTCGATTATTTCTTCGACATCACTGTAAGGAAGGGTGAATTCCTGGTTCATCTGGATACTTCCGTTCTTATAATCAAGCGAGTAAACAACCATCTCATCCACTTCAAGCTTTGTCATGTATCCAAGGTTCTCGACAAGATCGATCTGTGCGCTGGTGTATTCTTTCTCGGTCGCATCATCACCGTCTATCATGTAAAGTACATCATCAGTTTCAGTATCATCGATGCATTCAAGTGTGAGCAACGGATCAAGCTTTCCCTTATCGATTCCGCAGTACTGATGCCTTTCGCCGGCAACGGCCCCGCTGACTTCAATGATATTGTCTTCTTCAAATATTCCGATGTAATGGCCTTCCATTCCGGGTGCTATATCGCTTACGAGCTCGGTTACACCGTCGCTATAGAACGTATAAACGAAAACCTGGTCCTTATCCCATGAGCCTTCGGAACTAACTGCTATGAGCTCAGGCACTTCATCATCATCGATGTACATGAGCGCGAACTGATCGGCTTTACCGTCATCATACAGATCAAGAACAACATCAACATACAGATCCATCCATGAAAAATCAGCTGCAGCGGCTCTTGTTACCTTGCTGTCATCCGCCTCTTCATCTTCTACGAGATCGCCTTTTCCGTCGTCCTCATCGGCTTCTTCCTCTATAAGGTCGCCCTTTCCGTCATCTTCAGGCACCTCAGCTTCAGCACTCTTGTCCGGAAGCGTCACATCCACGCTAACGGTACCGCATGCACAAAGTCCTGTAACAAAGAGCGATAAAGCAAGTGCCATTGCAGCAGTCTTAATTTTATGCATAATTCTTTCCTCCTGTTTTTGCCGTTTACACGAAATAACTTCTTATGTCGCCGCGTTTTTCAAGTCCGAGTTTTTCCTTTACAGCCGCAACCAGCTTCTTCGTATACGGCATTGATATGTAAAGTATATCACATATTTCCTTGTCGGAGCGGAATTCTCCCATCAGCCTTGCTACTTCAAGCTCCCTGCCCGTAAGCGGAACGGCAAGCTTGGCGAGCCTTTCTTCATCGAGCTTTCCGCTGTTTGCGGTTTCCGAATAAAGATCTATGTAATGCTGCACTCGGGCGAACAGAACTTTGCTCGCCACAGGTTTTTTGAGATAATCGACGACATCCATCTCGATGCCCTTGCATTCGGAGAGCTCATCAGTCATACCGGTAAGGAAAACGACTGGGATCTTCTTGAGCCTTTCATTCGTCTTGATCCGTCCGAGAACCTCATATCCGTCCATCTGCGGCATCACGATGTCCAGCAGAATCAGCTGCGGGAGGGCGTCATCGTTCGCTCCCCCCCATATTTTCAAGCATTTCAAGGGCAGTCTGACCGGATGCGAAATCACTCACATCATATAGGACCTCGAGCTGGTTCTTCATCAGACGCAGCATCTCAAGATCATCATCGATTATCATTACTCTCTTACGATCCATGCTTCATCCACTGTGATCAATAAAATACATTTCTGTCAAAATCAAGGTATTTGATCTGGGATTCAGAAATCCATCCCATCTCGCCCTGGTAGATGACCTTGAGCCATACTTTTCCGTTGTCTTCTCTTGTTGCACCGTCTATGCAGTAAAGAACTGTTCCGTTCTTGACCTTTGAGAAGAGAACATCAGACTCAGTGCCGTCTTCTTCCCTGATGTTCGCATTACCGTCCTTAGAAGCGATCTCAAGGAAGAACATGATATCTTCGGGATCAACATCCTCTTCTTCGATCCTGTCGACTTCAGATTCTGCTACGAAGCCCCATTCTCCGTCATAGTATGTCTCATACCAGTCTTTTCCTGTTGCTTCATATGTTACGCCGTCGGTTACCGGAAGAACAACGTCATTCTTTATCATCTTGATAAGAATCTCGTCATCGGTTGAAGGGCCGCTTCTTAAGTTAACACCGCCGTCCTTTGCGGCAACCTTTACGAAGAACAGAACGCTGTCAGGATCCACTTCATAATCGGAAAAATCGTCGAGGCCTCTCTTAACATCAGAAGAATCATCGGAAGCTTCAAGCGCTTCTAGATCAATGAGTTCAACATTCTTAAGCTCCTCTGCGTAGAATTCCTCGTTGTCCTCGTAAAAATCTATAGGGCATTCATACCCGAAATAGAATGTGAAGTTATCAGTAAGAATAACAACGCCCACTGCCTGTCTTGTATCCTCGTTTTCGCCGCTCTCCCAGTCTACCTTGTATACAGGGTATGTAAGCTTTTCAGAAAGCTCTGTATCCTCAGCTGAAGCCGTTATCCTGGCATCATTGTCAACAAGGGCACAAACGAAGTTCTCTGCATACGCATCCATTGCCTGGCCGTCTCTCTGAGAATTCCTGTAGGACATGTTCGTAATGATAGTGATTCCGTCCTCGGTCATATCCTCATAATAGTATGTACCGTCATCATTGTTTTCCATCTTAAGGTTCTCAAGTCCGGAATATCCGGGTGCCTTTACGGCAAGGACATTCTTGGATTCAAGCTCTTCTTCTTCGGCTGCTGCGATAGCATCCTCATCAGTTTCAGCTTCCGGAGCCTCTTTAGCAGTCTCTTCAACTGCTGCACTCTCCGGCTCAGCAGGTGCCGCCTCAGGTGCCGCTCCGCATCCCGCAAGCATTGCAAGAACTGCAGTCCCTGCGATAATTGACATTAGTCTTTTCTTGCTGATCATCATCATTTCATCCTCCCTGTAAAATAATCAGTTGCTATAACAGATTCTACAACCGGCTGTATTTATTGAATACATCCTAAAAGTATACTCTTTAAATTTCCCGCTCGACTTCTTTTCTGAAAATGAGAAGGCCTTGGCGTACCCTCTCGTATTCTTCTATTATTGAAGGATTGATGCCTTCTGAAAATCTCTCATCTTTCCTGTATTCAACAGTTTCCGAAAGCCTTGCCAAGAGAAATGCTCCTATGCCCCAGGCAACGGACTTGAGCGAATGTACGTTGATATAATACTCCTCTCTCGAGCCTGGATCTTTAAGTTTGCCGATTCCCTCTTCGGCATACTGTTCGAACATTCTCGCTCTTGTTATGAACTCATCTGTGTTAGCGGCATTGTTCTCAAGCGCGAGCTTAAGATCGATACCGTAAGGCATGAGCATGTCCTGATAGTTTTCGATATCGGAAAGCGTTATGTCGTTCTCACGTTCAGTCTCGATCGTAATGACTTTATCCGGAACGAATCTCTTTATCGTATCAAGTATCTTCTGCGAGCTGACCGGCTTTGCAAGAAAGCCTGCAAAACCTTTTTCGAGAAGAGACTGTTCCACGCCGTTAATGATATCCGCCGTAAATACAACTACAGGAGTGTTAAAATCAGGATAATCCTTCTTTATGCGTTCGAGAGTCTCGACACCGTCCATCTTGGGCATGCGAAGATCCATGATGATGAGATCGTATTCTTTTATATCTATCATCTCAAGAGCTTCGTATCCGCTCTCTACCTCATCAAGCTGCACGAGAGCCGGTTCGAGGAATTCCTCGATAACCTTACGATTGAACGAATTATCATCTACGACTAAGATACGCGCATTAGGTGCAACAAATCGCTTCTGCGTCTCGGTCTGAGCCTGAACATCCACTTGCGTTTCTGCCAGAGGATTTTCACCTTTATATATTTCAAGCGGAAGTCTGACTATAAACTCTGTTCCTTCGTCAAGAACGCTATGACAGCTGATCGTTCCGTCCATTGCATCTACCAGCTCTTTTACTATCGCAAGCCCCAGGCCGCTCCCGCTCGTTTCGCGGTATATGTCCTGCACGCCTCTGTCAAACGGGTTGAATATCGTTTCAAGGTGCTCGGGCGCAATGCCGATACCCGTGTCTTTAACAGTTATCTGGAGGCAGCCGTCCCAGCTGACAGAAAGATTTACTCCGCCATGCTTAGTGTATTTCACCGAGTTGCTGAGCAGATTGTTGGTTACCTTCCTTATAACACCCTCATCTCCGTACAGTACAGGAGGCACAGCCTTGTCCATCTCGAATCCGAAATCAAGTCCTGCCTTCTGCGCCTGCGGCTTCCATAACCTTGCGGTTTCCGGGAACAGCACGTCTGTTTTCCACGGTTCCGAAAGCAGCTCCATCTTTCCTGCCTCTATCTTCGTAAGATCGAGCATGTCATCAATAAGCGAAAGAAGTATGCGCCCCGAAACGTTGCTATCGTTTACCCATCCTCTGATCCTGGCGGATGACGTGTTCGATACGATCATCTCGTTCATCGCCATGATCGTGTTAAGAGGCGTCCTTATGTCATGGCTCATCTTAGCAAGGAAATCGCTCTTTGCCCTGTTTGCTTCCTCCGCCTCCTGGATCGCAACGCTGAGCTCTTTTTCCTTCTTCCTGTATACTCTTATCTGCAGATACATAGTGATCGCAACGCTGAGCGATACGATGATCATGTCAAACCATATGTCGAAAAAATAACCAAACTCATCATACTCATATTTGACAGAACCCGGTACATGCCGTGCCCAGAGCATAAGTATCGTATACCATAACAGTTCTGTCACTACGAAAACAGGCATGATTATCCCGTCGAGCATGAAGGCCGTGAAAACGACCGCAAAAACAAAGAAAAACGGCATACCGCTATGATATCCGCCGCCGGTGAAGAACAGAAAAGAAAACAGTCCGAAGAAGATAAGCAGTATGGTAAGTATCATCGCAGATCTGTATTTCCCTGTCTTACGTGTAGTTATCATAAGGATGAGTGATATGATCGCTCCGACTATGCTCCACATGAAGCTCTGGTAACCTTCAGACTCAACTATCAGGCAGTTTACAGCCGAAATAATGCAGACGATAACTCCGCATTTAGCCAGTATGTCGAAAACCTTTGCCCTGATATCACCGCCTGTCGGGAAAAGAAAATCTATGATTTTTTTCATTCTGTCCTTATAGGGAAGCATTTTTCACCCTCCATAAAACGAGCCGCCATTATTGATTATAACGGCGGCCGTGTCATATAAATACATACTAAAAGTATAATTCATTCAGGAATCGGTCTTATGTCGAGCGTAGGATCGATGTCGTACTTATCTGCCTCATAGACCGCGACAATGCTATCATCATATGAATCATACATGACGTAGTATTCGGTTCCCTCGATGGCTTCATTGTATTCAGTCTCGTTCACAGTGAATCTCTTTTCCCCGAAATAGAAGTGATAGACATATATAATATTATTGTCATCATCTGTATCTGTATCGATAGCTTTTCTCGTAAGCGGTCTTCTTATGAAATACGCCTTCAGCTCACCCCTTTTCTTTCTGTATCTGAGGAGGAAAATCATAACCGCAAGGAGGAGCAGCGCAACTATCGGTCCCGCGCCTGGAACTCCGAAGAGCGCACCGATAATTCCGACAGCAAGCATGAATATCCCGAACCAGAAAAAACAGTCCTGAGCACCCTGATGGGCACGGATTTCCTCTTCGTTGATAGTTTTTCTCTCTTCCAAATCATTCACTCCTTCCTGTTACTGCACAGTTCTTATCTTCTCCGGAGGAATATAGCAGAACAGCATATCCTCCAGTTCCTTCAGTTTGATCGGCTTGGACAGATAATCATTATACCCTGCAAGGATATACTCATCTCTTGCTCCCGAAAGTACATTGGCCGTAAGCGAGATGACAGGCGCATCTGCTGACATGTTGTCAGGAAGCTCCTTCATCTTCTTCAGCGTCTCAGGACCGTCCAGCTCCGGCATGAGATGGTCAAGGAATATGACATCATAAGCATTCTTTTTGACGAGCTCAAGGGCTTCTTTCCCCGATGAAGCCGTATCGGTTTTTATCTTTGTGTTCTTGAGAAGACTCGTCATTACGGACAGATTCGTTGCGGAATCATCAACCACGAGTATATGCGCATCCTCTGCGGTAAAGGCTATTCTCTGCTTTCTGCCTGCGGGTTTTTTGAACCACTTGCTCTTATCTCCGACCTCTTCAGAATTCACAACACCCTGCATCAGCTCGAATCCGAAATCAGAGCCCTCCCCGTATGTGCTTTCCACCAAAAGCCTGCTCCCCATGAGGTCCAGCAGCTCACTCGTTATCGAAATACCGAGTCCCGTTCCTTCAACAGAGAAATTGCGTTTTTCGTCAAAACGCTCGTATTCCTCAAAAAGCCTGTCCATGTCCTCGGGCTTTATTCCGATTCCGGTATCCTTTACGGATACCTTGAGCCTTATCAAATGCTCCGGGACAGTTCCCGGACATGCTTTACTGATTTCTTCCTTATGATCTTCGGCGTTTATCGGCGCCCTTCCTATTGAGAGCGTAACCTCTCCTTTTTCCGTATATTTGACGGCATTAGACAGCAGATTAGTTATAACCTGCCTTATGCGCGTCACATCTCCTAAAAGAACGGAAGGCAGAGACGGATCAATATCGAGCTTAACCTTGAGACCTTTATCCTCTGCACGGAGCCGCACCACGTTATAAAGATCGTTTATGATCGAGGTGAGCCCGTATTCAACCGGAACGATGCTCATCTTTCCGGCTTCTATCTTCGAGAAGTCGAGAATATCATTCACTATACCGAGAAGGTTGTTGCCTGCCGAGCGGATGCTTGACGCATAATCAAGCGTCCCTTCTTCCTTACTCTCCTGGAGGATCATCTCATCCATGCCGAGGATCGCATTTATCGGTGTGCGTATCTCATGGGACATATGCGACAGGAATGCCGATTTGGCATTATTGGCTTCTCTTGCCTCTGATGCAATGTCAAGAAGCTCATTCGTTATCTTGCCCAGGAAAGTGGACATTCTGTCCGAAAGAGAAAGCGGACGTCCGTGGCGCAGGCTCTCGAGAGAAGGATGCGAATATCCGCCATCGTTCTTTGATGCGTCTCCTTCACGGAAACCGACTGCAAGGTGTGCGCTGTTGAGTATCCCGCCTTTTCCGTTATGATAATAAAGCTCGCATGCGCCATGCATAAGGGCAAAATCGGGTGCAACTGAGCTGAATTCATCCCACTCGATGTGCGCATCTTCCTTCAGGAAGTTGATACGGTTTCCGCACAGCGTCAGAAACAGAGCTTCAGGAGCGAAAGCTTCCATATCTTCCAATGTCCGGCGGCTCGCGTACAGCACTTCATCATGTGAAGCGAAAGTAAATCGGAGCATTTCATCCTCTTTCAGAGTCATCATGAAGTACAGCTCGCCGTCTTTTCCGCAGTCCATCGGAACCATGCATATGTTTATGCCGTCACGCTCAACCACGAACGGGAACTCGCATATATTGCTTATGAAAAATGAATCGGGATAAACTCCGAGATATTCTCTGTATATATCCACCGCAGGAAGATCATTGATCTTTTCAACCACGGTCTCGCCCTTGACCGGGTTCTTGCCGAGAACGAGAGGAAGCCTGCGTCCGACAGGATTCCAGCCGAGCGCGTAATCTGCACACACGTTAAGGCTGTTGCCCGAAAACAGAACCGCCGCAAACCCGTCGTTTATTATATCGCCCCCGACAATGATCTCGTTAAATTCTGCATCGGATTCGGATTTTTCCAGTTCTATGGAGTTTTCGCTTTCCTCAACGGAAACTTTCTGCGCGAGGCCGCGTATTGTGGACGTGCCGAACAGTACCGCATCTTCATGACCTTCCATGGCCTGTTCCATGAAAGCGGTCGTATCAAATGCCATGCGGCTTCCGAACAGCTCTACGGCTTTCAGAGCATCATGCGTATCCAGAATGCCCCTGAGCTTTCCGGCGGCCTCTGCTTCCTCCCCCGGATGGCATGGAATTCCGACAACTTCGATATCGGCTTTCTCGGTAAGTACCAGATTAAGAAGTATGCCAGATCCCTCAGGCAGAAGCTCTGCGATGATCGGAAGGGTTATGCCTGCAATCTGCAGATCCGTATGGCCATAGCCCTTGATCTCATCAAGAAGGCATACGACATCCTGCCTCGATAAACCGGCTTCATAGAAAGTGATGAGCGCTGATCTATGACTGTTGTCCGATATGATTTTTGAAAGCTCGGAAACTGCCTCTTTGGCGGCTGCCATATCTTTGCATAGAAACTTCTTCTGAATCATCCGAATAAAATACTCCTCATAATAATCTGCCTGCAGATAAAGTCATTTTACATAGATTTACGCTCTTTATCAACCGCAAAAGAAAGGTCAAGCTTAACTCTCTTCTGAGAAAGTGTGTATTTCGTTCTTTCTGATATCACTCTGCTGCATTGATCAAGCGTCTTCTGCATTTTGACGACCATGTTCTCGAGGCTTTCCGCGATATCCTTCTCACCAGTTTCGGCCGTCAGGATGAACTCATCAGACGTCATCTTCATTTCTTTTACGGCCGCAAGTTTTTTGTTCTCAACGATCTCACGCTCGTCAGTGAGCATACCGATATCATACAGTACCAGCGGATTGCGGGATGCAACGACATCTATCTCATCAGCCAGCCTGATTATCGCGGAAAGATAAGGCAGACAGACAGTATTCCCGTTTGGAAGATGGTAGTCCGAAGGATATTCTTTCTCATCAAAAAGGTCAGTCCTGCGGTGCCCCCTCGCAACTTGACGGATAGCAAAAGTATGCTCTTTCGTGGGAAAATCGAACAGGCCGGCATACTTTTCGATGAACGCGCCGCTGAACTCATTATGATACTCCCTCACAAAATCGGCAGCCGTATCATCCGGATGTGCCCGGAAATATTCAGACTCATTGAACCGGTCTTTGAAAGCAGCGTAATCCCTTTCGCTTATGCCCATACCCGCATCATGCAGATATGCCGCCTCAAGAAGTATATATATCTCATCGGCATTCAGCCGATTTATATTCTCGGAACCGATAAGCCTGTTGCATGAATCGACCACGGTCAGGCTGTGCAGCTCGGAATGATCTGTATATTCCGGGAACAGAAGCCTGTATCTTGACAGTATCTTCCGTACGATGAACACGGTGTCGGCAAATCTCCTGTGAAGGTCAGGATCCTGTTCTGCCAGTGATTTTTCAAGGAGATAATCGGTTTTCGTAAGCCTGATCAGATCCCTGTCATGTATTTTTATGCTTATGATATTAAGCCCGAGAAGATTCATGTAATCAATGCCGTCGGCAATGCTGTAGACCATGCGGATCCCGATATTGGCATATCTGTCTTCCTGTTTCCGTACCATATCGGCCATTTCTCTTATATCAAACGGCTTGCAGTCATCCTTTATCCTGATCGTGACGCCGTTCTTTTTCCGGATGGCAAGAACGTTAAGGGAATGAGTTTTCCTGTCCGCTGTGAATCCGTGTCTGATCACGTTCCCTGCAAGCTCTTCAACGCAGAGCGCTGAATAGTAAGATGCTCTTTTATCCATCTCATGCCCCTCACAGAATTCCTGGATGCGCGAAGATGCAAGGGACAGCTCATCATTATCATGGATGTGTATAAACAGGGTATTTTCAGGTTCAGCACCGAAATCCGGAGCGAAAAACATAAAATCATCATGCGTTCTCGGAAAGCGCCGCAGCCAGATGATACGGTATACCGGCACAGTGAGGATCGTTAGTATTATTCCGATAGGATTTGCTATCCATATACCGAATGCCCCGAAAACCGGCGCAAGTATGGCGGAAGGGATCAGATTGGAAAATAATCCATCAAATACAGACTGAAAATCAACAAAAAGAGAATGTCCCATGGCCTGGAGATAGTTCGTATTGACCTGACATATCAGGATCAGAGGGATGCAGAAAGCATATATGACGAAAAGCTGATGAGCCAGAGCATAGACATCAGAACTCCTGTCCGGGAAAAAAATACCCGCAAGTGTCGATGAAAGCAGAAGAACAACAATGGTCACAGCTGCAGAAAGCGCCAGCGCCTTCGTAGCAAGTATCCGGAAAAGGCGGCAGATAGCGCCTCTGTCCTCTTCTCCGGCGAACACGCTGACAAGCATGCGCACTGCATTGCCATTTCCTAAACAGTATGCGATCAGAATGGCGCGGATCATATTAAATGCAGACATGGCGGAAAGCCCGTCGTCTCCCGCATACTTAAGAAGCAGATGATTTATCGCGATACCGTTGATAGCTATGCAGAAAACAAGAAGCGCACCGGGAAGTCCGGTCATGACCAGCTCGGATGTCTGTCTCCAGTTTATCTTCTTTATTCCGAAATGAAGCTGCGCTTTATCAGTAAAATAATACGGGACAGTTATCAGAAAATAAATGGTGTTCGAAAAAGCCGTAGCAAGCGCTAGTCCGAGCAGTCCCATCCCGAGATATGCGACAAGAACTGTATCAAGAACTATGTTTGCAACCGTCATGCCTCCGATGCCGATATAGCCTCTTCTGTCCTGCCTCTCGAGCTGAAGGAACGATGATATCTGCTGGGCGAGAAGCATAGGAATTATACCGATCGCATATCCTGTAATATATCTGACAAGATCATCCTTAAGCTCTGCATTCGCTCCTAGAAGCGCGGCTAGAGGGCCTGAAAACAGAAGGCTTCCTATCGCGATCACTGCACCGATGATAAATGCAAGAGAAAGGTCTAACGAAAATACCCTCTCGGTTTTTTCAACATCTCCCCTTCCCATGAATCTGCCGCAGATCACAGTTGAACCGCCGAGAAGCACAGAGCCGGCCGCAGTTATGATGTTGACCATGGGATAATAAAGACCGACGACACCTACGGCGGATGAACCGATGAAACGCCCCGCCATTGCACCGTCAACGATGGAGTTGACGCCTCCCATTGCAAAGATGAGTATCTGCACCGGAAGCATCCCGAAGAACAGTCTTCCGATCATATTGTTATCTGCAACACGCTTTTTCATTGAATTTATCATACTTCTTACAATCGGACGGTGTCAACAGAACATGCAGGGCGTATGGCAGAAAACAGCCCGGAAAGAACTCTATTATGTAAACCTTGAAGAGAGCTGATTTATGTGTTAATCTCTTACTTGAGTGAGGGGAAACAATGCACGTAGGATGTTGTGAAAACTGCAGATTCATTGATCTTGTCGAGGGAAACCCGGACGGATGTCCGAGATGCGGCGGCAAGCTTGTCTCTCTTAATGTCGATTCCGTCCATTGGAACCGTCTGAATCCGGCCGGAAAAAGGATGCTGGTCATGCAGATGCTGACCGAGCCTCAGCTCCGTCCGATGACGATTCCTGAATTTGAACTTGAACCCGAGCAGAAAGATGAAGTAGTAAGCAAGCTTGTCAAAAAAGCTGATGACAGAGATGTACAGGTCAGACATGCGGAAAACGAGATACTTGAGTCGCGAAAGATCGAAAAAGACATCAGAACGGATCAGCAGAAACTGATCCGCTCCGTGATAAACGAAAAGAAATCAAAGCAGAAATATGCATTCATATGCAGCAAATGCGACTGCATCTCCTATCATGTCAGACACGGCGATAAGTATCTCTGCCCCGAATGCGGCTCTCTGATGCTCGATGCCGGCTATAAAGCTGATGCATGGTCTGCACTTTCAGAAGAAGACAGGAGAAAGATCACTTCCGAAACACAGTACCGCTTCATCGTCAAGTCCATACGGAAAGATCACAGATGAATCCGATATATTCTGTTTTCATAAGGATGCCTGAGCGGATCCGGCATGGAGGACGATACCCGGATAGGAACGCTTTATTCCCTTTCCGATGACAGCGAACACTACCGATATATGGATCAGCTGCGTGAGCAGAAACAGATCGCGGATAACGCGAACGAGGCAAAATCACAGTTTCTCGCAAACATGTCCCACGAGATACGAACGCCGATCAACGCGGTTCTCGGCTTTAATGAAATGGTGTCAAGGGAATGTGAGAAGGTCAGAGATGCTAAGGAAGAAAAAAGCCCCAGTGTTTCAGAGGCTTTCGAAAATATCAGCATGTATTCGGAAAACATCGAGGGGGCAGGCAATAATCTTCTGTCGATCATAAATGACATCCTCGACCTTTCCAAGATCGAAGTACTCAGGAATATCCGCGCTCAACAGGACGGGCCCAATCCGGATACACCCGTTATCTGCATGACGGCCGATGCGATAATAGGTTCCAGGGAAAAATATATCGGTGCAGGTTTTGATGATTATCTCTCGAAGCCTGTTAAAAGCGAGGAGCTCGAGCAGACCCTTATAAGATTCCTGCCAAAAGAAAAAATCAAGTGTCCTAAGTGTCTCCTCACATCATATGCGGATATTACACAAAATCACGTCCGTAGTGCTTTTTGTAATCCTTCTCGTTTAGCACCGTAGTACTGATATTGTACTGCTTTGCGATCTTCTGGGCTTCCTCAAGATTCGCCGCCGGCACGATCTTGCTGCCATCCTGCCTTATTACCCAGATCTCATTCTTTTCTTCGTTGTTTAAAACGAAACCACCTGTAACCTGTCCTAACTGATCAAGATCTAACTTCTCCATACTGCTACCTCGCTTTCAAAATATTTTCAGAACTATGCCTGTTGTTCATTTATCGCATGAAGGACCTTTCTTACACTTCCCTTTGATCCGTTCATCTCGTTAAACAGTCCGGTTATCTTTTCCGCCAGATTTACAGCGTACAGATCGATACCGAATACATCCGACCTTGACAGTACCGGCCGAAGGTCTTCCTCCGTTGCGCTCTTAAATCCTCTGTACTTTTTCATGACGCCTGACAGCTCCTCAAGCAGTGGATCAGGGCTTTGTTCAAAATCATTACCCTCGTCATCCACTCCCGTCAGGTAACGAAGATATCCTGCCAGCACTACCGGAATATAACGGAGTTTTGTAAGATCTTCTCCCTTTTCGCGGTAGGATGAAAGGGTCACGCCGAAACGGATCGGGATCTTCTGGGAGGTATCGCATGCGATCCTCTGAGGGGTATCGGGCATGAAAGGATTGACCAGACGCTTATCAAGCACTTCACCGATAAACGTTTCGGGTCTTATGATGCCCGGGTCCACTACAACGGGCATGCCTTCGGTATAGCCCATGTTGCGGACAAACGATGCCAGGTCATCATCCTTCATCTCTTTGGATATAAAATCATATGACAGGAGACATCCGAATATGGCAAGCGCCGTATGGAGCGGATTGAGGCATGTGCAGACTTTCATCTTTTCAACCTTGTCAACCGTTTCCCTGTCCGTAAAATACACACCGCCTTTGTCAAACGGAGGACGTCCGTTCGGGAACTTGTCCTCGATGACAAGATACTGTGTCTCTTCGGCATTAACAAAAGCGGCAGTGTATGTGTTCTTGTCGGTAATGATTATCCCGGTATTCTCAAAGCCGTCGGCCTCAAGCATTGCAACAACTTCCTTGTCGGGTCTCGGAGTGATCTTGTCGATCATCGAAAGCGGGAATGTGACCCTGCTCTCATCACGAAGGTATTCGCCAAATCCCTTGTCAACCAGCTGCTGCTGTACCCATTTGTCGGCATATGCAAGTACGGCAGCCTTTAACTTGTCACCGTTATGCGAACAGTTGTCCATGCTTGACATGGCAACGGGGTATGCGCCTGCCTTGTACCGCTCGTAAAGCAGATATGCTATCCTTCCCATCAGATGCTTAGGAGGAAAACACTTATTTTCAAAATCATCTGCAACGACCTTCGACAGATTGCCATCGGCACCGTTTAGGGAATATCCTTTCTCGGTGATCGTAAAGCTGACCATCTGAAGGGAAGGATTGATAAATATCTCTTTTAATCTTGCGGTATCGGTCTGCCTTGATGTATCAAAGGTAAGCGACTCAGTTACCGAGCCGATGATCCTCTTTTCGATGTTTCCGTCACTTTTGAGCGTAACAAGAAGGCTTAAGTCATCAAAAGGCTTGTATGCCTTTTCTATGATGTCATAGTCAAATCCCTCAACAGCAATGACACCTTTGTCGTATGATCCGTCGGAAAGCAGCTTGTCAAGTACCGCTGCGGGAAATGCCCTGAAGATGTTCCCTGTCCCGAAGTGAACCCACGCAGGCGCTTTTGCGGTCGCCTCCCTGATCTTTTCCCTGTCATATGAAGGGATAACATATCCCTTTTGTTCAAACTGTGCCCTTACGGCATCATCTTTTATCCCTATCAGTTTCATACCGGATCCTCCCGCAAAGTTTACTTTGAACGCTTGGCGTTCTTGTCTATGGCTTCCCACAGTCCGTTAAGATATGTCGCACCGAGCGCCCTGTCGTAAAGACCGTATCCGGGCATTGCAACCTCATCCCATATCATCCTTCCGTGGTCCGGACGGATGGGACCTTCAAAGCCTATGTCATAAAGCGCTCTCATGATCTCATAAAGATCAAAGTCACCGTCGCTTGACAGATGTGCCGCTTCTTCAAAATCATCATCCGAATTAAACTTTAAGTTCCTGACATGGGCAAAGTGAAGTCTTCCCTTAAGTGCCCTTATCATTGCCGGCAGATCGTTCTTCCTGTTCGTGCCGTATGAGCCTGAGCAGAAGGTAACCCCGTTATGCGGATCGTCCACCATCTTCATCATCCTCTGTATGTTTTCAAGATTGATGATTATCCTCGGAAGACCGAACACGCTCCAGGCCGGATCGTCCGGATGTATCGCCATATTGATATCATACTCTCCGCATACGGGCATGATCTTTTCCAGAAAATATTTGAGGTTCTCGAACAGTTTCTCCTCGGTGACCGGCTTGTATGCCTCAAACAGCTCTTTGATCTTTGCCATACGCTCGGGCTCCCAGCCGGGAAGGATCGCACCATTTGACTTACCTTTTATCGAATCAAACATTGACTCGGGATCAAGTTCATCGATGGCTTTCTGGGAATATGCAAGTACCGTGGACCCGTCGGGGCGGCGCCTTGCAAGTTCGGACCTTGTCCAGTCAAAAACAGGCATGAAATTATAGCAGACCATGTGTATGTCCTCTTTGCCGAGGTTTGCAAGAGTCTCGATATAGTTGTCTATATATTTGTCGCGGTCGGGCGAGCCGATCTTGATGGAATCGTGGATGTTGACCGATTCTATTCCCGATATATGAAGGCCTGCTGCCTCAACCTCTTCCCTGAGTGCGTGGATACGCTCCTGCGTCCATACCTCGCCGGGTGTCGTATCATATAACGTAGTGATAACACCGGTTACCCCCGGAACCTGTCTGATCTGTTTGAGCGTTACCGTATCAAATCCGGTCCCGAACCACCTCATAGTCATTTCCATCTGATTAATCCTCCCATTTTTACTCTTTGTCTTATATCCTAAAGCGTCACACCGTCTTTAAGTATTGCGATGCCGCGATATCCGCTGAGCTCCTGACGGCTCTTTTTGCCAGATGCGATCTCAAGCACCAGTTCCGTAAGAGCGTCTGCCGTCTCATCTATCGATCCGGTCCCGTCGGCCACAACCCCTGCGTTAAAATCGATCCAGCCGCATTTCCTGTCGTAAAGCCCGGTATTGGACGAGATCTTCACCGTCGGTACCGGTGCACCGAAAGGTGTCCCCCTGCCTGTTGTGAACAGTATCAGGTGTGCTCCCGCAACGGTAAGCGCCGTGGTCGATACAAGATCGTTTCCGGGTCCCGATAAAAGCGTCAGGCCTTTATGCTTTACGTGATCGCCGTATTCGAGCACGTCGACAACGGGTGCCGTTCCGCCCTTTTGAACACAGCCGCATGATTTGTCCTCAAGTGTCGTTATCCCTCCGGCCTTGTTCCCCGGGCTGGGATTTTCATATACCACCTGTCCATGGTCCGTGTAGTATTTCTTGAAGTCGTTCACCATTAAAACCGCCCTGTCAAAAGTATCCCTGTCCATACAGCGGTTAAACAGTATCTTTTCGGCTCCGAACATCTCGGGAACTTCGGTCAGTATGGTTGAGCCTCCCATGGCAACAAGCCTGTCCGAAAATCCTCCGACAACGGGATTGGCCGTAACTCCGGAAAGTCCGTCCGAGCCTCCGCATTTTAAGCCTACTGTCAGTTCCGAGGCGTCGATATCCTCCCGCTCAAAAGATCCTGCATAGGCCGCAAGCTCTTCAAGTATACTTTTGCCTTTTGCAAGCTCGTCAGTCTCTTCCTGGCACGTCAGAAACTTTACTCTTCTGTCATCATATGTTCCAAGCTCATCAATGAACTGTTCTTTTGTCAGGTTCTCACATCCGAGGGACAGGATCAGCACTCCCCCGGCATTTGGGTGCTTGGCGAGCCCTGCCAGTATCTTTCTTGTTACCGCATGATCGTCGCCCATCTGTGAACATCCGTAAGGATGGGTAAATGCATATACTCCATCCACCCGGCCATCTGCCGGATACGCAGCTGATGCGGCAAGTTTTTCGGCGATGTTATTTACGCACCCCACGGTAGGTATTATCCACAGCTCGTTTCTGATCCCGACGCTTCCGTCCGCTCTTTTGTAGCCCTTGAAAGTACGTTTTTTACAAGGCCGTAAGGGCATACTTACCGGTTGATACTCATATTCGGAAGTCTCCGAAAGAGCCGTTTTCATGTTATGGACATGAACATGACTTCCCTTTGTGATATCGGCGGTTGCGGTCCCTATCGCATTGCCGTATTTGATGACCTTATCCCCTTTTGCGATATCAAAAAGTGCGACCTTGTGCCCTTTTGTGATATCCTCTGTCGTCATGACCGCGCTTTCATTCTCATTGATGACGGTATCTTTTTTTATGTCGGAAAGGGCAACCGCCACGTTATCGTCCGGATGTATCCTGAGTATGTTCAAGATATGCCTCCTTCCGTTCCTGTGCATGCTATACGCTTTATTGCCTCATACATTCCGAATTCCCCGATAAGCTTAAGGTCCCTTATAACTTCTCCGGTAAAACCGCTCAGGGCCAAAAGCTGCCCGTCCCAGAGCTTATCGCTGTTCATTATCGTTACGGCTGCTTTTATGACATCCTCTCCCTTTTGCGAATAAAACAGTTCAAGAACATCTCTGTCATCGCTTAATGTAAAGCTCTTACCGTTTCGCTCTCCGGTAAGTCCTTCGGATGAAAGCGCATCTGCCGAATGGTAAAGATATATGTATGCCGCAAACGAAAATGTAAGTATCTCGGGGAGCGATCCGAATGCCGCGTGGTACTCCGTTACCGTCGGCAGTACTCTTGCCTTCCACTTAGCGGTCGTATTGAGCAGTATCGATAACAGTTCATGCCGGATGAACGGATTGGAAAATCTGTCATACACGGCTTCGGCGAACTGCTCCGAAGCTTTCCGGTCGTCTTCGCCAAGCACCGGGATTATCTCATCGTATAACGCCTTTTTTACGTATGCGCTTATGACCGGATCCTTCATACAGTCTCCTACCGTATCGATACCTGCCATAAATGCCGCAGGAGACATTGATGTATGTGCACCGTTAAGCATCCTGACTTTTCTCTTCTTAAAAGGATCCACGTTATCCGTGATGATCACCGGAAGGCCTGCCTTATCAAACGGCAGTTCATCAAAAATCTTTTGATCACCCTCAATGACCCACGAAGCATAGATTTCCCCGGCATCGAGCAGCTCGTCAGTATATCCGAGCTTTTCAAATACCGCTTCTGCCTCATCCTTCGGGTATCCGGTAACTATCCTGTCAACAAGTGTCGAGCAGAATGAATTCTCATTATTCACCCAGGCATCAAACTCATCCGGAAGGGCCCACTGTCTGATATATTTTCTGACGCAGTCAAGGAGCACATCACCGTTTCTGTCTGTCAGTTCGCATGACAGTATGATAAATCCGGGCAGTCCTGCTTTATAACGTTCGTAAAGAAACTGTGTAAGCTTTGCCGGAAAGCTTGCCGCGGGTCTGTCGGAGAGTGCGCAGGTACTGTCATATACTATGCCCGCCTCCGTCGTATTGCTTGTGATAAAACTCAGGTCGGGATTGTGAGCGCACTCAAGGAGCGCATCAAATTCTTCGAGCGGATTGATACATCTTGAAATGCATGATATGATCCGCGTCTGCTCCTGCATCTTCCCGCCGGTGATGCCGCGGAGCATCAGCGTATACAGACCGTCCTGACCGTTTATGACTTTGCTTTTTGCTCCGCCTCTCGGCTGGCAGATCACGACTTTTCCGTTAAAGCCTGTCTTCTCATTCAGAACATCTATGAAATGATCGGTAAACGCACGAAGGAAGTTTCCCTCTCCGAACTGAAGCACGCGCTCGGGTGCGTCCTTTAAGATGTAACCGTCATATCCTGTTTTTCGAATGGTTTCATAGCAAAGTTTTTCCATGGTGATAAGTGCAAGTTAAAAGTCATTACATAAGTTCTCTGTTATCGATGTTGTCCATATCGTCGAAGTCCTGATTTTCTCCGACCATTCCCCATATGAACGTATATGCCCTTGTTCCGGCGCCGGCATGGATCGACCAGCTCGGGCTTATGACCGCCTGGCGGTTCCTGACGATCAGATGGCGTGTCTGCTTTGCCTCGCCCATGAAATGACATACATATGCGTCATCGGGAAGATCAAAGTACAGATACACTTCCATCCTTCTGTCATGAGTATGTGCGGGCATCGTGTTCCATACGCTTCCGTCCTTAAGTTCCGTCATCCCCATCTCGAGCTGGCAGCTTTTTACCTGCCCGGGAAGTATGTATTTGTTGATGACCCTGTGGTTTGACTCTTCAAGAGTCCCAAGCTCCTTTTTGTTTTCTTCGCTGATGATGACAACATCTTCGGAAGGCGTTCCCTCACGCTTTATAAGAACCGTCGGATATGTCATATGCGCCGGAGCGGAGTTGATGTAAAACAGGGCGGGTGATTTTTCATCCTTTGATGCGAACGAAATGTCCTTGCTGCCCATTCCGATATACATGCCTTCCTTGTATCCCACGGTATATTCTTTGCCGTCCACGGTGATAATGCCTTCCGACCCTATATTGATAACGCCCATCTCACGCCTCTCGAGAAAATACCGTGCGCGAAGCTCATCGCCTGCCGTAAGTGTAAGTCTTCGGGATACTGGAGCAGCAGATCCCATAATTATCCTGTCAATATGGCTGTATACGAGCTTTATCGCATCTGCTTCAAACAGATCGTCGATAAGAAATTCGCTGCGAAGCCTTTCGGTATCATAGTATTTTGCATCAGCGGGTGAACATGCGGTCCTTATTTCCATTTGTTTACCATCCTTTCAACATTTGTCTTTCATTTTTATCAGAATAAATATAGAATCATTGTGAACGGTTTTAACAATCTCACTTATACGGAGGAATGATCATGGCAGGAATACTTGACAGCTTCAGTCTCAACGGTAAAGTGGCCTGGGTTACAGGCGCATCATACGGGCTCGGAATGGCATATGCCATGGCACTTGCCGAAGCCGGTGCGACCGTTGTATTTAACAGCTCCAACGCAGAGCGTGTACAAAAGGCGATATCCGAATACAAGGCTGCCGGATTTGACATTTACGGCGCTGTGTGCGATGTCACGAAAGAAGACGAAGTCGCTTCATTTGTCGCCGATGTCGAAAAAAGATTCGGCACCATAAATATCCTCATAAACAATGCCGGTATCATCAAACGTATCCCGATGACCGAAATGACCCTTGCCGAATGGGAAGATGTCATAAACGTTGATCTTACGGGCCCGTTCATTTGCAGCAAAGCCGTTATCCCGGCGATGATAAAAGCCGGCGGCGGCAAGATTATAAATGCCTGCTCGATGATGAGTGAGTTCGGCCGCGAGACCGTGAGCGCTTATGCATCTGCCAAGGGCGGTCTTAAGATGCTGACCAGGAACATCTGCTCCGAATACGGAAGATATAACATCCAGTGCAACGGGATCGGTCCCGGATATATCGATACACCCCAGACGGCTCCGTTAAGGCAAAGGGGCGCCGATGGTTCAATGAATCCTTTTGACCGCTTCATACGGTCCAAGACTCCCGCCCGCAGGTGGGGTCACACCGATGATCTGAAAGGACTTGCAGTATTTCTGGCATCGAATTCTTCCGATTTTGTCAACGGCCAGATTATCTACATAGACGGTGGGATATCCGCATATATCGGTCAGGACCCGTCAAATATCGAAGACTGATCTATTTTCTCGCAAGGTGGATGGCAAAGCCTGAAAAATCGCCGTCAAGGTAGATGACTTTCGTGCCTTTGTCATCCGATTTTCTTGTGCTCTCATCAAATGATGCCCCGGCCCTCTTAAGATGATAGACCGCCCTGTCGACATCATTTGCCGCGATCGCTATATGACCGCATCTTCCGAGGCCCTTTGATTTCATCAGTTCAAAATCATCCCCGGCAAATATCGAACTGTTGCCGTCTTTGTAAGAAAGTCCGAACAGTGCGCAGAGAGTCTTTGCCGTCTTTGCCGCCTCATCTTCGTTTTCACAGTTTATTCCGACATGCTTTATCTTAAATCCGAGCATGTTCTTAACAGCGCTCTTACATATAGATGTTATCTCATCCCACTTTTCGCCTTCCACGAGATCCTTTTTGACCATCCATGTTCCGCCGCAAGCAAGCACCTGTGGAAACGACATGTAGTCGGCAAGGTTTGCGGTATTGATCCCTCCGGTAGGCATCCATTTAAGCGTTCTGTACGGGCCGGCAAGAGCCTTGAGCTTTGCGATACCCCCGTTTTGCTCCGCGGGGAAAAACTTGACCGCGTCAAGTCCCATCGCCATCGCCTGCTCCATCTCACCTGCCGTTGCGGTACCGGGCATCATGCAGACACCTTTGTCCAAAACGTACTTTGTTATATCCGGATTAAATCCCGGGCTTACGATAAAGCGTGCGCCTGATGCCACCGCCCTGTCGGCCTGGTCGCGCGTAAGTACCGTACCGGCTCCGACGAGCATTTCGGGAACTTCTTTTGATATAAGCTTTATTGCCTCTTCGGCGGCCTCTGTACGAAACGTGACCTCCGCGGCGGGAAGGCCGCCTTCCGTCAATGCCCTGGCAAGCGGCACCGCTTTTTTTGCATCATCGATCGCTATTACGGGTACAATGCCTATGTCATGTATGGTCTTTAATATCTCGTTCACTTCATATCCTCCGATCAGTCTATAACCCGAAGTATCTCTTTGCATTGTAATATGAGATACCCGTCACTATATTCTTTAATGCCTCCTCATCCGCGGGATACTCACCGTTTTCGACCCATCCACCGATCAGGTTGCACATGATCCTTCTGAAGTATTCGTGTCTCGTATATGACAGGAATGACCTTGAATCCGTCAGCATACCGATAAAGTTTCCGAGAAGTCCGAGGTTTGCAAGCGACTTCATCTGCTGTTCCATCCCGCTCTTTGAATCATTGAACCACCACGCGGGACCCTGCTGGATCTTGCCCGGAACCTCGCTCGACTGGAAACATCCGAGTATCGTTCCTATCTGCTCATTGTCCGCGGGGTTGAGTGAAAAGATTATCGTCTTGGGAAGCTCATCGGTGCTGTCAAGTTCCGAGAGCAGTCCGGCTATATTTCCGCCGCATGTGTTCTGGGCGATCATGTCATATCCTGTATCGGGTCCGAGCTTTTCGTACATTCTCTTATTCATGTTGCGAAGACAAGAGTAGTGAAGTTCCATAGCCATATTATGCTTGTGATAGGCCCTCCCGAGAACGATGAGCACTTCGGTCTGATATCCTTCGGCCTCTTCGAGAGTAATGCTCTCACCCTTCATTGCTTTTGCAAACGCGTCATCACAGACCTTTCGTGAAACCTTTCTGAACGGGATGTAATCAAGACCGTGATCGGTCGCAACACAGCCGTGCTTTGCAAAAAACTCCACTCTGTTTACAAGCGCATCTATGACATCCTGTGTGTTATCAAGGCTTTTCTTTCCAACAGATGCCGCAAGCTTTCCGATGTATTCCGCAAAGCCTTCCTTCGTGATGTTGATCGCTTTGTCCGGACGAAACGACGGCCTGACAAGAAACTTCACATCGGGATCGGCTGCTATCTTTTCATGCCATTCGAGCGTATCAACCGGGTCGTCCGTTGTGCCGACATAGGCAACGTTGCTCTTTCTGATAAGGCCCCTTGCGCTCATATCGGGATCGTTCTTAAGGACATCATTGCATTTGTCCCATATCCTGCCGGCGGTATCAGGGGACAGCGGCTCGTTAATGCCGAAATACCTCTGAAGCTCAAGATTGCACCAGTGGTACATGGGATTTCCTATCGCAAGACTTAATGTCTTTGCAAATCCGCAAAACCTGGCCTTTTCATCTTCCCTGCCGGTAACGAGACTCTCATCCATTCCGTTCGAGCGCATCAGGCGCCACTTATAATGATCGCCGTAACAGCTCCCGTCTTTTTGCATTCCGCCAAACCACACGTCACCGAGACTGTCGAAGCGGACATCCTCATATATCTCACGGGCCGACAGATGACAGTGGTAATCTATTATGGGAAGAGACTCGGCATAGTCATGAAACAGATGCTTTGCCATGTCACTTTCCAGAATAAAATCTTTATCCATAAACTGCTTCATAATATCTCCTATCTTTGTACTCTTCCGGATCCGTCTCCTCCGGCAAGCTTCTTTACTTCGTCAACACTTACCCTGTTAAAATCACCTTCGACCGAATGCTTGAGTGCGGATGCCGCAACCGCGAACTCTATGGCCTCGGCAGTGGAATATCCGCTTATCAGTGAATAGATGAGGCCGGCACCGAAACTGTCTCCTCCGCCTACCCTGTCCACGATATGCAGATGATATTGTTTGGAGAAGCAGCAATCGCTGCCGTCATACAGCATTCCCTGCCAGTCGTTTTCGCTGGCGGATATCGATGTACGCAGCGTTATGGCCACCTTCTCGAAGTTGAACCTGTCCGTAAGCTGTTTTGCGACCGACTTGTATCCTTCGGTGTTAAGCTTTCCGCCGGTGATATCGCTTCCCTCGGCTTCTATTCCGAATACATCCTTGGCATCCTCTTCGTTTGAGATACATACATCAACGTACTCGCACAGCTTCGTCATTGCATGCCTTGCCTGGTCCCTTGTCCAGAGCTTCCCGCGGTAGTTAAGATCGCAGCTGATCTTCACACCGTGCGCCTTGGCAGCCTTGCAGGCATCCATACATATCCCGGCCACATTCGGTCCGAGTGCCGGGGTTATTCCCGTAAAGTGGAACCAGTCGGCACCTTCAAATATCTTATCCCAGTCAAAATCATCCTGTGTGGCCTCAGCGATCGCCGAGTTCTTTCTGTCGTATATGCAAAGGCTTCCTCTCTGGGATGCTCCTTTTTCCAGAAAATATATTCCGATCCTGCTGCCGCCTCTTGTGATGTAGTCCGTATCCACTCCGAAATAGCGCAGGCTGTTTACTGCGGCCTGTCCGATCGCATGTTCGGGAAGCTTTGTTACAAATGCGGTATCAAGGCCGTAATTTGCGAGCGATACGGAAACATTTGCCTCACCGCCGCCGAAAGTCGCCTGGAGCTGGTCATCCTGGAAAAACCTGTAATGTCCGTTAGGTGCCAGCCGGAGCATTATCTCTCCAAATGTAACTATTCTGCCCATATTGTCCTCCTCTATTCGTTAAACAGTTCGGGTCTCTTCTCACGAAGAACCTCGATGTCTTTTTCAAAATATCCCATATGCTGCCACAAAAGCTTTCTGTATGCCTCTTTATCCTTGGACTCGATGCATCTGATAAGCTGCACATGTGTGGCAAGCGTTCTGTCCTTGTTGGCGTTTTCCATGTCGACGAGAAGCCTCACACGGTTGTAATGCGTCATCGATGTTGACACAATCCTGGCTGCAAGTTCCTGGCCCGCCATATAATATGCGATCGCATGAAACTCGTTGTCACACCGAAGATACTCAAAAGTCATATCCGGATCGTTGAGCCTGTCGGAAACGAGTTCCATCTTGTGGCAGTATTCGCGCATCTTCGGGATGTCCGCATCGGATACGTTTTCAAACATTCCGTCTATGACTCCCATCTCGAGGGTCCTTCTGACGAACCATTCCTGCTTGGCCCGGTTGACATCTATCTTGGATATCTCTGTTCCTATCTGCGGATAAATGTCCACAAGTGCATCCGCTTCAAGTCTTACTATCGCTTCTCTTGCCGGTGTCCTTGAGACATTGTACCGTTCTGCTATCTTAGCCGCAGATACAGGCTCACCGGGCATGAGTGCGAGAGTCATTATATCTCTCCTTAGTCTGTTATAAGTCTGGTCATTAAGAGAATTAGCCATTCAAATGAATTCCTCCCTCATCGGTGTAAATATATCGAGAAGTCTGACATCTGTGACGCACTTTATCCCGTGCTTTACATTCGGAGGTACGATATAGGAATCTCCCGCCGTCAGCGTGACATCTTCCTGTCCCTCTTCTTTGTAGATCAGTGTTCCTTCTATGACATACCCGATCTGCTCGTGCGGATGGCAGTGCATGGCGCCGACCGCGCCCGCATCAAACTGCAGCTCAACATTCATGATGTTTTTGCTGTATGCGAGCACCTTTCTTACCGCTCCTTCTCCCGCACTTTTGTATTCTCTGTCTTTATTCAGTACGTACATGACTGTTTTCCTTTATCTTCTTCTGTACAAAATCATACAGTTCGTTTTTGGTCCCGCCCAGAACACTGTTTCTTAAAATGTAACCGGCTCCGTCCCCGGAGTATATGATAACAAGCGTAGGTTTTTTTACCACTCCTCTTACCTTATCCCAGGAAATGTTTCCGCTCTTTCCGTCAGCCATAACATCAATACCTGTTTCTTCGACAATAAGGTTTATCGTCTGCTTTTTGCCGCCAAGTGCAGCGCGGCAGCGAAGGTAGATCGACGCGGGCTGTATCACCGTAAACAGCAGGAGCAGTACGGCCATGATGGCACGGAACAGATCCGATGCACTTCTCCAGCGGCTGATGATAAGTGCGACCGATGATACGATAAACACTATGTTAACGACTCCCATAAATGAGGAGTATGCGTAGTACATCGATGCCTGCCAAAGCTCAAATGTTCCGGTTGTGTAAGTGTACTCAAAGTGTTTATTCATCAGTTACCCAGAAGTTCGGGCAGGAACATTGCGATGCCTGGAACAAACGTTACCAGAAGCAGCGTAACGATCATGCAGATGTAGAACGGCAATGTCGCCTTGACGACCTTCTCCATCTTGCAGTGTCCTACCGCGGATCCGATAAAGAGCACGGCTCCTACCGGAGGTGTCAGAAGGCCGATACCACAGTTAAGAACCATGATGATACCGAACTGTACCGGTGTGATACCGATCGATGTTGCTATCGGAAGCAGTATCGGAGTTGCTATAAGGATGATGGGAGCCATATCCATTATACACCCGAGTATCAACAGTATCAGGTCGATGAGCAGTGCTATGACATACGGATTGCTTGACAGTCCGAGGATGGCACGGCTGGCCATGTCCGGAACGTGAAGTCTTGTCAGGCAGAAGCCGAAGATCGCCGATGTCGAGATCAGGATCAGCACGATCGATAAAGTGTCGATACACTTGTCCAGTGCATGCCATACTCCCTTCCAGTTAAGGCCCTTGTATATGAACACCGAAACGATAAGACTGTATACTACCGCGATAGCTGCCGACTCGGTTGCGGTAAACATTCCGCATACAACACCGACAACTACGATAAGTACAGCTGCAAGTGCCCAGAATGACGAGACAAACTGCTTGCCGAGGCGTGCTATCGAAAACTTTTCTCCCTTGGGGTATTTACGCTTCTTCGAGATGATATACGACCCAACCATGAGGGATGCCGCAAGGAGTGCTCCCGGGATGTAACCCGCCAGGAAAAGTGCACCTACCGAAACTCCGCCCGCACTCATCGCGTAGATGACCATGTTGTGACTGGGCGGTACCAGAAGTCCCTCACATGAAGATGTGATCGTAACCGCTGTTGAAAAATCATCATCATATCCTTGGTCGACCATCATCGGGATCATTATCGAACCTATTGATGCCGTGTCGGCAGCAGCTGATCCGGAGATGCCTCCGAAGAAATATGATGCAACTATATTAACCATTGCCATTCCGCCTGTCATCCATCCGACAAAGGCGTCGGCAAGAGCGATCAGTCTTTCCGAAATACCTCCGGTTCCCATCAGCACTCCCATTGTTATAAAGAACGGGACTGCCATCAGCGAAAACGAGCTGATACCTTTTACGAGATACTGGCACATTGTTGAAACCGGAAGACCCTGTACCATCAGGCACAGAACCGATGATATACCTACGGCATACGCTATCGGGAACCGGAGCAGAACCATTAAAAAGAAACTACCGAGCAGCACTAGTATCGCAAATGTCTGAGTATCCATTATTGTTCGTCCTCCTTTCCTGATAAAGCTTCCTCTTCTTCAGCCTTTTTAAGCGCATCCGCAACTTCGTCGCCGTTCTCGACTGCACCTGCCATATACGCGGTGCCGAGAACGAGTGATTTGACATTTGAATAAAGTGTTTCAAGTATGAATACGAGCATTGCCGCTCCGGCTACCGGAACCGGAAGATACATCCATATTCTCGAGACGGACGGCATCGATACGTATGTACCTTTGCTGCCGATCGTTGATGCGTACTTGATGCCTACAACGAGCATAATGACTGCAAATGCCATTACGAACACATCAGCGATTATATCGAGTACTTTTAAGAATTTTTCCGGAAGATACCGGTCAAAAGCGGTCATTCTGATGTGAGCGCCACGTCTTATGGCAAGAGCCGCAGACAAGACGGCCATATATGACATGAGCGTCAGAACGACTTCCTCCGACCATGACGGGTCGGGAATAAAACTTATGTACCGTCCCATAACGGACAGTGTGGTGATCGCTATATCTGCTATGAGAAACACTTTACAGATGACCAGCAGCACCTTGTATATCGCATCATATGCGGGCTTGATCTTGTCTATTTTTTCAAACATGACTCCTACCTTCTTTTAAAACGGGGGCACTTTGTAAGTGCCCCCTCTGACTATGTTACCTTCAGTTGGTAATCTTACTGCAGATCAAGAAGCTTCTGATAAAGTTCCTTGAGTTCGTCTGTGTTTACGTTGTCATCGATAACCTTTGCAACCGCATCCTGCCAGGGCTTGATATCGGAAACTTCAACTACGTTACATCCTTCGCTCTTAAGCTGCTCGAGAACTTCTTTTTCCTTGTCCTCTGAAACCTCACGGCAGTACTGGCTGGCAAGCTTACCTGCTTCCATCATGGCATCCTGCTGAGCGGGTGTGAGCTTGTTCCATGCTTCGTCCGTGATAACAACTTCTACTGCACCGAGTGTATGTCCGTCGAGGATTATGTTGTTAGCAACCTCGGGGAAAGCATTTGACTTGTAGTTTGCGATAGGCTGCTCTGCCGCATCAACAACACCCGTCTGAAGAGCTGAGTAGAGCTCACCGAATGCTACGACTGTGGGAGATGCACCAAGTCCTTCAACAAGACCGTTCATAACGGGGTCATTTGACACACGGATCTTCATTCCCTTAAGGTCTTCGATCTTTTCAACAGGGTTGATCGAGAAGAAGTGACGGAAGCCTTCCTCACCGTAGAAGAGGCCGCGTACGCCTGCACCGTTCTCCTGGGGCTCTGTAAGGAATGTTTCTGCAAGATCGCTTGTTGCGAAGTTCCAGAAATGATCTCTGCTTACGAATGTATAAGGAAGAGACAGAAGGAGTGATTTGTCTCCGCCGTAGCTTGTAAGTGAGAAAGCGGAAATACGGGAGATATCGATCGTTCCGCCGCCGCCGAGCATTGTATCAAGAACATCATTCTCTGATCCGAGAACGCCGCCTGCCTGAAGGTCGATCTCGATAGAACCGCCTGAAAGCTTCTCGCATTCTTCTTTAAACTTGGAATCCATCGCACCTACTATTGTGTCGAGGGGATTAACTTCAGCCATGATAAGCGTAACCTTGGGGTCACCTGCTGCGGGAGCTGCTTCTTCTGCGGGAGCTGCTTCTTCTGCGGGAGCTGCTTCCTCTGCCGGAGCTGCCTCTTCTGCCGGAGCCTCCTCCTTGGGTGCTTCTGCAGCGGGAGCTGCTGCGCTCTGATCTGCTGCCTGAAGCCCGCATGCGCTAAGCATTGAAGCGGCGAGTGTTGCAGCTAGTATGACCGATAAAACTTTCTTCTTCATAACTTTTCCTCCTGTTCTGAATTGGTATATCAGTTCGCCCTGATCGAGCAAACATGTTATTGACATTGCCACTATAACATGCTAGCATGTTAGTAGTAAAGTTGGTAAATTTCACATATTGACAATTCATATTTGGTATAAATTGACGATATGAGATTTGGGCATGGTATTTTGGGATTGTTGTTAGTAGTATATAAGACATGAAAAAGTACTGTTTCACTTTTCTGATCATCATTTCATCTGTATTATTTACGGCTTGCTGTGACGCTTCCGGCTCTGCTTCGGAAAGTGCGGCCTCTCCCGTAACACACTTTGAACCCCTCGGTAATATATCCGAAAACAATAAGAATATATACGTGATCTTAAAGGTCATGGACTCGAGTTACTGGCAAGTCATCATGAACGGATGTAAGGCTGCCGGGGAAGATCTCGGCTGCAATGTTTACTGCGGCGGCACCAATAACGAGACCGACTGGCAGGGACAGCGTGTTCTTATAGAAGAAGCACTGGCTGCAAAACCTGATGCGATCATACTCTCGCCCGACGATTCTATCGAACTGTCCTCCGATATAGATAAGATACACGAGCTCGGTATTCCGATCGCGCTTATCGATACGGCTGCCAATACCGAAAGCTTTGACATCGTCTATATGACGGATAACCTGTATGCCGGCCAGAATGCTGCTAAAGAGATGATCGCGTGCCTGCGTGAGGCAGGATACTCCGATTATGATGATATATCGGTAGGTATCATGGTCGGAACCGCCAAATCACAGACGATCAACGAACGGCTTGCCGGATTTTACCTGTACTGGGCCAACAATGCTCCCGGTAAATGGAACATAATCTCCGATATTATGAACTGTAACGGCAACATCGACCAAGGGGACGGGATGGCCAACGATTTTCTTGCCGCACACCCCGATGTTGTGGGACTTTATGCCACAAACAACGGTCCGACAAGGGTACTGGCAAGTGTCGTCAAAGACAACGGCCGGCAGGATATCACGGTAGTCGGGTTTGATTTTTCTGATGAGATCAGGGAGCTGATAGAGAGTGATGATTTCAGGGCATCGACCGTTCTGCAGAGGCAGTATGATATGGGATACAGGGCCGTCGGTTCTGTCCTTGACATACTTGCCGGCAACACTCCGCCCGTCAGATTCATAGATACGGGCGTTGTCACCGTAAATAAAGAGAGCATGTCACAACCGGAAGTTATGGAAGTAATGGACATGAATCAGGAATGATACCGGAGTATGGATAACAGCAAAGGCAAACGTTTCAAAGATGATATCAATCTTTTAAAAGGCGGCAGATTTTTTTATCTGACACTTATCATTTGTCTTGTCGTTTTCTTTGGTGCGATCGGTATACTGATCACGGCGTTTAACCGTCTGATCTCCCGGCACGACCAGCAGCTTTCCGCCGAGATCAGTACGATAATGGCTGAAAAGATGAACTCGTCGATAGAGTTTATGACCGAGTCCATTAACAGCACCGCGATCCTTCTGTCTTCACGTAATTACGATAACCCCGGGCAGATATACGATATACTCAAAAACAACAAAAATGCAGACTATTTAAGTGCCGGATTTATAGACCAGTCGGGAGAAAAGTTTGCCTCGGATGAGGAAGCTTCTGAGTTTGCCAAATGGGATCTGCTTCAGACCGCCGCTCTGGCAAACCCCGTATCAATATCGGCGCCTTACCGTTCGTCCGTTTACGGCCAGCCCGTCATAACGCTGTTTGCCTCGTTAAATTACGCCGATACGCGTCACGGGTATATGTTCATAACTTACAAGCTCAGTGAGCTGCAGAGGATCGCTGTGACGCGGTCTCTTGGAAATGATGTCGAGATATGGCTCATGAATGCGGAGAGTGCAAACATAATACAGTGTGCGGGATCCGATGAGCACTCGATCGGCAGCTGGGCAAACGCTTATCTTTCCATGCAGGATATCAACAAAGAGGATGTTCCCGTCTACAGCGACTGGCTGACAAGGATCAGGCACCTCGAAGACAATATCGGGATCAGCTATTCGGTCGGCGACACGTTCTATTCCCAGCACTGCTCCATGATATCGAGCATGCCCGGATGGTATGTGGTCGTGCGTATTCCCGGAAACGCCCTCTCCGCCACGATGCACACGTTCAGAAATTACGTGCTGTACTTCCTTGCGGTTCTGCTGGTCGTGGTCATTGTACTTATTGCCAATATGTACAGACTGGCCAAGCGAGATAATGAGATCCTCGAGGCTCTTTCGACCTACGATCCGCTGACTCAGGTTCTTAACCGCCGTGCTTTTGATACCGCTGCCGCCAAGTGGATAGCCCGCGGCAAAGACTGTGCTCTTATATTCTTCGATCTGGACTATTTCAAACAGGTAAATGACAAATACGGACACAACATCGGGGACAGTTTCCTGACTACTTTTTCCGATGTGCTGAAGAAGAACTTTTCGGAAAACGGGATCATCTCACGTTTCGGAGGTGATGAGTTTGTTGTGCTTACGGATCTGCACAGTGTCGAAGAAGTATCGGCCCTGATCAGAAAGACAAACTCGGATCTTAGCTCGTTCAAGCTTCCCGGGGCCGATAAGAAAGACCGGGAATTCTCGATCAGCTTCTCTTCGGGCGCCGCACGTTTCCCGTATGATGCCGATGAACTGCCGCTCCTTAAAAAACGTGCAGATACCGCTCTTTACAAAGTAAAAGAACTGGGCCGGAACGGATACCTGTGGTATATGGATCTGCCCGAAAAAAACGCCTGATCTTCACTATAAATATGCCAAGTCCTCCTGCACTGCGATGTAGCGGATTTCGGGGATATGCAGTCTTATTCCAGCTCAATAGTTGCCTTGTGGCTTCTGCGATATATAGTGGTATCTATTATAATTTCGGTACAAAATATATACATATTATTTGTATTATCTCCTTTTCAGAATCTTTTTGTCGTCAAAATGACGCCAATTATCGACACATCATTCAATTGCACGCCTCTTCGAGCAAACGGATATTCCAACATTATGTGATTCAAGTCATCAATAGTTTTTTTTCTTCGCTCATTTCGCAATCCTCTCTACCTTTATAACAGATCCTCGCGGTATTTAATCCGCCATTCGATCTCCTTGTCGCGCCTCTCAAGATCCATTAAATAAACCAATGTTTCATATTCGATTTCCGCCGGAGTAAACTTGATATGTAGAGTTTCATCAATTCCATTGTCTGTAATAACGACCCAGCGACGGCTATGATCAAAGTACAGATGCCACCCTCTGATATCTAATTCCTCGTCGTGATCTGAATCCATCAATTCATATACTCTGCTTCTCAAAGTTTCATCGCGTTGGAGTATAAATCCAAATTCAAAAGTTCGAATCATTTATTGTCTCCTATCCGACAAGTCTTAATGCATTCTCCCCTATGATAATTGCTACATCATCCGTCCTGCTCTGTTCTATACCATCGCCCCTACTGAACCCAACAGGGTCTTGACCTTCTCCTGCAGAACATCCACGCAGTCTGCCAGGAAATTCACGTCATCCCCGAAATTACATTTCATGACTTTAATGATACATTATTTATCGTCTTCTTCAACTGTGACCCCGCCCTTATAACAATACCATATTAAGTGATCGAATCCGTTCCGGCTTATTCCAGACTTTGACTTTGAAATTATCTCATCTATAACTTTTTGGTATGTATAATAGTCAGTCAAGTCCTGCTTCGCCACTCCATACGCTTCCATATATCGTGGTAATGCCTTTTTAATTACGCTATCGTATATCGAATAGTTGTCCTGTTCCTTCTCACCCTCAAAGAGATAATAACAGGCATAATGGCAGAACTTACTTGCAAATGATGGGTTTCTACGTCCAACTCTCTTGTTTCCCTTCTGGCTTTCTCCCGTCGGCTCTGTTTTTGTTTCAAGGATACGAAGTAATTTGTAATTTGTCCCTTTCGGATCCTTTAGATATCGAACGAGGTCAGCTTGTCTCTTTATCCCACATATTCTATCTGTAATAGTGTTTATTCCATCTCCATCTGCCTTCAGATGAGTGGAATTCTCCCTGTCGAGCGCTCTGACAACATTATGTACGATTTCCCTGTACTCCGTATCTGACACCTTTTTCTTCTCAATAAGGACTGCTTTAAGTGAAACGAAATGATGCGCTGATGAATCTTCGGCATTTTTGTCAAAGGCTTTGCGGTATGATGAATTATAACGGATCATAGCCTCAACATGGGCAACGTTCTCCTTCGTTAGCTTAATAAGTCCATGCTTATCTTTTTCAAGAGCATATTTCTGTGACAGTTTGACTTCCCTGGTGATTTTATTCATTTTTGCGTCTCCCTCGATAAAACCGATGCCCTAATCCAAGTGATACGTATTCAGCTCTTCATCGTCATCATCTTCTTCATCATCAAGGTCGGAGAATATCGTGACATCATTTAGAACGAATACGAACGAGTCATCACCAAGATTCTTGGTAACCCCGACATTATATTTCCCCATACCGTTGCTACAATTGTAATCCATATATACATTCTTACTTGATGAAATATCTATGAACCATAGTTCAGTCCTGTTCATCAGTTCCTCGAGGATGTGCTTTATACGTTTCTTAAGATCATCCTCCTCATAATCTTCAAAAAGCCGGAGTATTATATCTTTTTTTATCAATTGAGTGGCTATATTCTGCCTTATCACTTCATCCCACTCATACTTCTTCTTGTTGAATTCGGCAAGAAGTTCATATGATTTCTGATCCTCGATTCCTACTGATGAGTCATATTCCAGGTATACATCGATATGTCCCTTTTTCCACCACAGTTTACCCGAAACAGATATCAATCCATCCTGGTTCACAGTACGGAATGTCCCAAGTTCATTCATAGCCACAGGCATTTCTTCGATTTCTTCTATAACGCCTGGATGAAGCTTAATCGAATCACTGATGCCAGTTTTCAGGCTTACAGTAAAATTCCATGGTGTATTCTTCTTGTAATCGATTGATTTTATCTGTCCAAAATAATCGCCGTTATTTATATTGACAGTTTTCCCTGTCCAATACCTAATCTCATTAAATATACGTTTCCTCCTGAGGATTTCATCAAGGCTGTCCACAAATACCCTCGTATAATCTATGCTCTCCTTTTTTATGTCATCGATAAGATATTGCGGAATTTGCAACGTAAGTTCGCCCAGATCATAGCAATCTGAATCATAATAATCGATATATACAACCTGTGCATCCATATACTCTTCCAACTCTCTCTCTTTCAAGATGTCTGGTATTTCGTCAGAAGAGATCATTGTCTTATTAATTTCATCAAGAATGAAGGAAGATTGGATCAATCTCCGTGCCTTGCCAAGAGCCTCTGTATAATCAGACGCCCTGGTCTCCGTATCAATGGCGGGAATGTACATTTTATAGATTTCTTTGAACTTTTTTATGCAAATTGGGAAAAGCAATACATTGGCATCTGCCATCGGATTATCCTCCTATAATCTAACTATCTTCTCCATCATTATAATCGCCCCGTGTGCGAATAAAAAGAGGGGAAAGCGCATAATCCCACGCTTTGCCCTGCAATAATCGTGCTGTGGCCCTCTTATTATCCCTTTGATACTGGTGACACTACAAAAATAAGATTACGGTGAATACTTTCTATGATAAAATAATCTCATCTATCCGTTCATGATTATGAGTTTGGCTCCGGCTACATTGCCCACGGCACTTTTTTTCATCGCGTAGGCTGTGTGGTGACCTGTGGGACAGCGGATAGGTATGGGCCATTAGCGCAGTTGGGAGCGCGTCGCACTGGCAGTGCGAAGGTCGTCGGTTCAAGTCCGATATGGTCCAGGTTTCAGAAAGGAGGGTTTATCATGGATTACGAAAAGAATTTATCAGAAAATCAACTTAATAATGTCAACGGCGGTGAAGGCACGGATGAAGAAATACAACGTCCCAAATGTCCGCACTGCGGCTCCTCAAATGTAGCAATAATTGCTGAAGGAGGAGGTATGTTAGGTTTCCGTTGTCGTGACTGCGGATGTGAATGGTAGATTAATTGAGAAAGCCCTCGGATATACTTCATTCCGGGGGCTTTCTCTTTACTACTAACTGTTATACCCTCAGCGCTATAAAACCAAGTATATACATCAAAATGGCAATTATACCGCATACTATAATACTTACAGGTGAGATGATGCCTATCAATAGTATGACTGACGCTATT